>DASZPH010000100.1:0-31344 GCA_035550375.1 Pirellulales bacterium
TTCGTGGAAACGATGCTTACCGCCATTGAAACCTGCCGCCAGCAAAACCGTAGCGCCTTGGACTTCGTCACCCAAGCCGTCACCGCTCATTTCGCTGGCCAAAACGTCCCGTCTCTGCTCCCCAGGCTGTGACCGGTTACCGAGCGACGAACCTCGCAGGTGGTCCTCGCCCATCAGGCCGACGAACAGCTCGACGTTGTTCACGTTGCCGTAGAGCCGCTGCAATTCATGCTGAAGTTGGACGTTCGACGTGATCTGCGCAAAAGACGTGACCGGCTTTTCACCCAACGCCACGCGCATCTGGTTGTACAACGGATCGCCTTGGTCACGGCCGCGCTGGATGTCGTCGGCGATCAAATCGCTGGCGCCGACTTCGACGTTGTTGATGACCGGCGCGTCGGGGAACAGGGCGTTGCGCAGGCCATCCACCGTCTGCTCGTCGACTTCTTGCGTGTTATCGCTGGCCAGGTACTTCAGGTTGCCGGCGACTTCACCCGGCTGGGCCACGATGCCGGGCTGAAAGAAATCGGCCGCCAGCGGCAGCTCGGGCAGGTTGGGGAGCGGGTTGCCGTTGTTGTCGAGGAACTCAACGTCGTCGTCGAGAAGCGTGTGCAATCGGAAGGCGGCGCTGGCGAATTCGACGTCGATCGACGGGTTGACCTTCGGGTTGTAGCCCCGATAGGGCGCCAGGGCGCCGGCGCCCATCAGGGCCGGCAGCCACTCGTTGTAGGTGATCGACTGGATTTCGCCGATCACGATCTGGCGAGCGCCGTTGTAGAGCTGCTGGTCGGTCCAGTTGGGATGCTGCCTGGCGAGCAGGGCCGCCTGGTAATTGTGTTCGCGTACAAACAGGGTGGTGACATTCGTCAATTCGACGTTCTCGTTGGCCCGCACGTCCCCGGCGGCAAAGAGCGTTTCTTCGGGCACGCCCGTGTTGTCTGCCATGTTCAGGCCCATGGTGTTGTAGGGAAGCAAACCGCCGGCCGACGTTTTGAGCTGGCCGCCGACGAAGGTCCGCAGCGCCGCGGCGGTGGCCGCATCGCTGCCGTAGATCATCGAACCGTCGATAAACGACGTGTCCTGATTGACGAACTGTGCCGGATTCGAGCCGCTGGTTCCGGTGCCGGGTGCCGTCTGGCTGCGGTCGAAGGGGATGGAAAGGTTGCCCTGGCCGGTAGGATCAAAGGTCGGGTCGCCAGCGGGAATCGGAATGTCCAGCGGAACGTCGCTGCCTTCGGTCAGATCGATGTCGTGGTCGATGAACTGGCCCCAGGCGTAAACCCAGTCGGAGAGCGAACGGCTGCTGTTTTCGTCCTGCTCGACCCCGTTGAGATCCTGATTGGCAATCAGGTTTGAGATGACGCGGGCCGAGGGGAGGTTTTGCCCGTTGGGCGCGTCGATTCCGTCGGCGAAGTTGGCCGCCGTCATGCGGGCGAAATTGGAGCCGGCCGCACCGAGCGTAGGGTTGGCGAGGTTGTTGCCGACGCCGTTGATCGGCTCCGCCCCTTGCGAGCCGACGACTCCCGTGGTGGGCGAAGGCAGGGGCGGTGGGGCGACGGGCGGATTGCCGGGCGCAGAGAACGCGGTGACGGAAAGCAGAGCCCGCCTCTCGAGCGGTTCACATTGCAGGGGGCGGAGGAAACGGATTTTTTTCGACGATGTCGCGCGACGGGCCATAGAAGTGTTCCTCTTTCTGTGGTGATGGGGCGCAGAAAAGCGCGCAAACGAGCGGCAGGAAGAACGGCGTTCGACGAGTGTCGTCGCGCGGCGGGGAGCTTTGAGGTGATAAATGGCGCCCGCGACTACTGGCCCGTAGTCATCGCGGGCTTCGCGCCCGGCGCCGGTTTTCGCACGTTTCTCCGTCTTCAGGGGGTGCCCGAAGCCCTGCCGGCAAGCGGGTAAACTCGGCCGAACGGGGCCTTGAGCAGCCTCTTCCTGTAGAAAGTGCCCGCACCAGGGCAAAACCGCCGCGCAGGAAAAACTATTTTTATTTGTACGCGGGTTCTGCGAAGCAGGCGCTTCTCTAAAAAATCTGGAAAATTGCGCGGCGGTTTTCCGGCGGGCGCGGCCACTTGGTAAAATAGCGGAACAGGTATCTTCGGACCCTTCAGATCTCGATTCACGTCGTTGATCGCATCCGTGGCGATCGGCCCGGCTCCGGGCATACGCGCCACCCAAGAGAAGAGGAAGCCCATGAAGCGTCTTGCCCACGCATCGTTCTTTGTTGCGCTCGGCCGGTTCACCACCCGCGCATCGGAAACGTCGTTGCCCCCGTCGAGTTAGACCCACGGCCGCTTAGGCACGGACCACACCGTGATCGCCGCAACACGTTTCCATTCAGGACGTTTCCGATGTTTCGACTCCCTCAGCCGCGCCACGGAGAGGACCGCCTGCCGAGAAAAGCTCCCTCCGATCTGTCTTTGCTGCTGGCCGAGGCAAAGGTCGGCTCGGAAGCCGCTCGCGGCGCCCTGTTTGAACATCACCGCGCCTACCTGGAATTGCTGGCACGAATCGAGTTGGGGCACCGGCTAAAGAACAAGATCGATCCTTGTGATGTCGTGCAGGAAACCTTCTTGGAGGCGCACCGCAGCTTTAACCGTTTCCGCGGCGAAGGGGAGTTTACCTCCTGGCTGCGAACCATTCTGGCGAGACGGCTGGCCCACGTCGTGCGGCGATACGTGCGCAGCCAGGGGCGCGACGTGCGGAGAGAGCAGGTGCTCGACCTGACCCTCGATCGGTCCTCCCGCGCCGTTCAGCGGGGCTGCATCTCGGTTCAACCCTCGCCCAGCCAACGGGCCGCGCTGCGAGAGCAGGTTGTGCTGCTCGCCGAGGCCTTGGGACGTCTTCCGCCCGACTACCGGGAGGTCGTTGTGTTGCGGCAGTTCGAAGAGCTGCCGTTCTTCGAGATCAGCCGGCGCATGCGGCGAAGTCTTGACAGCGTGCAAAAGCTCTGGGCGCGTGCCTTAGCCCGACTGCGGCGAGAACTGCAAGACTGAGCTCGCCGTTTTACCTGAACCGGTCATTCCGCCTTTCCGCCCGCGGCCAGCAAGCGGGCCAGCGTCTGGGCGAGGCTTTCCAGAGCGCCGGCGTCGGGCAGGGTCACGGTGAGTCGCGGCCTGCCGTCGCTATCCTGGTCCACGCAGGCGCCCAGCCCGGTGCGCAAACTGGCGACCAGCGATTCGGGCGGCGGCGGGGCGGCTTCCTGCTGCGTCACCAACTCGCCGAGGAACTTGAAGGCCGCGCCGAGCAACTCGCCGCCGGCCGCGGCCACGCGCTCGCGGTGGGCCTCGCCCGGGCGTCCGCCTTCTTCGGGGCGCCGAATCTCGTCGTTCGCCGCCTGCTTGACCGTCTCGTCGACGGGCGCGTTCGGTTTCGCGCCCAGCAAGACCTCCAGGCGGCCCTTCAGTTCGTCCATGCCGCTCGCCAGATCGACTCGGTCCACCTCCGATTCGGGGTCGAGGGCGGCCAGCGCCAGGTCCTTCTTGGCGGCGATGGTGCTCAGCAGGTTGTCTTCGAGCGTCTCCTCGGTCACCAGCACGTACACCTGCACGCTCTGCGTCTGCCCCATGCGGTGCGCGCGGGCGATCCGCTGCTCGAGCACGGCCGGGTTCCAGGGAAGGTCGACGTTGATCACCGTGTTGGCCGCTTGCAGGTTGAGTCCGACCGAGCCGGCGTTGGTCGTGAGGAAGAGCTTGCAATCGGGATTGCTCTGGAACCTGTGAACGAGCTCCTGCCGCTGCCTCTGGGGCACGCGACCGTCCAAGCGCACGAAGTCGAGCTTGCGCTTCTTCAGCAGCGGCTCGATCAGATTGAGCATCGTGGTCCACTCCGAAAAGAGCACGACCTTGCGCCCCTCTTCCTCGAACAGCCGCTCGAACAGGTCGTCGAGGTATTCGAGTTTCGTGGAGAAACTGGGCGTCTGTTTGTCGCAGAGATAGGTGCTGTCGGCGGCCATGCGGCACATGAGCAGGGCCTTTTGCAGCCGCAGCAAGTCCATCTCGCTGATGAACTTCTTGGCCACGATCGACGCCACAACCTGCATGTGGGCGCCGTGCAGGGCAAGCTGTTCGTCGGTCGGCGGAATGCGGACGATCTCCGTCGTGCGCGGCGGCAACTCCAGCCGCACGCTGTGGCGCGTGCGGCGCAGAACCACCGGCTTCAGTGCCTCGCGCAGCTCCGCCAGGTTCTTGTAGCCCAGCACCTTCCCTTTGTCGTCGAGCATGCGGTGACGATTGAAAAACCGGAAGCCGGGCCCCAACCGCCGGGCGTCGATGAATTGCACCACGGAGTAGAGATCGTCGAGCCGGTTTTCCAGCGGTGTGCCCGACAGCAACAGGGCGAACCGCGACTTGAGGCTCTTGATGACGTTGCTGGTTTTGGCCTCCCAGTTCTTGATGCGCTGCCCCTCGTCGAGAATGATCAAGTCCCATTTCACCCGCTCCACCGAGAGGATGTCTCGCAGCACCTGCTCGTAATTGCAGACGGTGAAAAAGCATTCGTTGGAGTACTGGTTCCAGCGCTCGCGCGCCGCCCCGCCGATAAGCTGCACGTCACGAGCACAGAAGCGGTGGATTTCGCTCCGCCATTGCGACTTGAGCGAGGCCGGGCAAATGACGAGCACCTTTTTGATGTCGGCCTCGCGCGCCAGGAGCTCGGCCGTGCCGACCCCCTGAATCGTCTTGCCCAACCCCATGTCATCGGCCAGGATCGCCCGGCCGGCTGCCGTGGCGAAAGCGACTCCGTCGAGCTGATACGGCAAGAGGGGGACCTTCAAGAGCGAGGTCCGCAACGCGTGCTTGGCCGGGTCTTTGCGGATGGCCGCCATCCGCTGGCGAAGCCGGTCTTGCACCAGCCTCTGCTGGATAAATTCTTCGGCGTCGGGATAGATCGTTACCTCGTGGCCGAGCTTTTGGAGCGTGGCCAGCCGGTCGATCAGGTCGTGAACATCTTCGATCGGCCGGTCGCGCAACGGCCCGACGGCTTTGGCCGCCGACGGATCCAACTCATCGGGCAGGAGAAACCTCAGCGTAACATCGCGATCGTAGAACAGGTGCAGGCCGATGTGCTTGCGGCGGTAGGGGCGCCGGAGCTGGGCGGCGTTGAACTTCCGTTTCACGTTATGGATCACGCGCAGCACGTGCTTGCAGGTGCCCAGCGTGTTAGTGCGGAAATCGGGACACGAGCAGTAAGAGTCGCCGGCATTCAGGCCGCGCAGCGCCACGCGATAGCTCTTGCCGGTGAGCCGGTTGGTCACCGTGTAGTCGGTCCACGGCCGCTTCGGCTCGGCGGCGACGATCTTCATCTTCTCGGTCTTGGCCCGCTCGAGCCGCTCGGCAAGGGCCTTTTCAATCAGTTCCTGCTCGCTCAGACTCTCGACAGGCTTGCGTTTAGGCGGCGCCGCGGCCAGGCCCAACAGGGTCTTCTCTTCGAGAATCAGAGAAAAGGCGGCGCCGACATGCGGGCAGGTCTCGTCGCAGGCCGTGCAGTTCCAGCGCAGTCGACGGCGGGCCTCGGCCATGAGCGTGATCGTGACCACCACCGGTTGACCGTTCACGCTTTCGTTTGGAATGCGCAGCCGAAACAAGTCGTCGCCCAGAAAGACGTGCTCTTCGACCTTGATCGGCCAGAGGTGGCCGCTTTTCTGGATAAGCCGTTTTCCGTCGGCGCCGAGCAACTTCACGGCTTCGACAAAGGTGAGGTGCGAGAGCTTGTCTCGCAGGGTGAGCTTGTCGCTGGGGCGGGTCTTCGTGACCGGCGTCGTCATGACGATACTCCTGAGCGCTGGATGGGGTCCGTCTGACGGTCAGTTTAGCCGCCGCGCCCGCTGGCTGCACAGGGGGCGGCTGGCGCCGCGTCCGGTTTGGGAGCTCGAGTTCAGACGCGCGCCATCGTTTGACCGGGAGCCAACGGCGACCGCGAGGCCTGCTTCGAACGGCGGCTGGGACGTACAAGCGGCCCCACCTGGCGATTCCAACCTCGCGGTCGCCGTTGGCTGCCGGTTCAGCTCGGTACGATCGGGAAAGGCGGGAAGCAGAAGAGCGGAATCGACAGCGACAACCAACCTAGCACGGTTCGCCCGAGTCCCAGTTCGACCCGGTCGTTCGCCGTCGGAGGATGGTGGATGCCCATAAACACGATCAGTCCCAGCATGGCCGACCAGGTGTACTGCCCGGTCACGACGATGAACGCGATGCTCGCCAGCACCATGCCTCGCGCCAGCCAGTAAGATCGCTTGCCCATCAGGGCGTAGGCCACGTGGCCCCCGTCGAGCTGACCCATCGCCAGCATGTTCAAGCCGGTAACGAGCATGCCCACCCAGCCGGCAAACAGCAGCGGATTCGAGAGCACGATCAGCCGCGAATCGGCGGGCACGTCGGGCCGCAGCCAGGCTACGAGGATCTTGAACACGAGCGGGTCGCCAAAGTGCATTCCTCCCAGGCTGGCGTCGCTGGAGGCGGGCAGCGGCGTAGCCATGATGAGTCCCACGCACGTCAGGGGGAGAGCCAGGGCCAGACCCGCGAGCGGGCCGGTCAACCCGATATCGAAGAGTTGCTTGCGGTTGGCCTGAGAACCGCCCAGGGCGATGACGGCCCCCATCGTCCCCAAGGGGGTGATGGGCAGAGGGATGAAAAACGGCAGGCTCGCCGGCACACCGTAGCGCACGGCTTGCAAAAAGTGACCCATTTCATGCGCGAGCAGGATGCTCATGACCGACAGCATGTAGGCCATCCCCTGCCACCAATTCTCTCGCAGCATCGTGACCGGCTCGCTGATGAGGGCCAGAAAATCCCAGCCGGTCATACCGACAAAGAACGTCGAGAAGCAGGTGGCGAAGAAGAGAACTACGGGCAGCTTGACGTACCGCCGTTGCTGGTTCTGGGGTGGAGCGGGAGGAGGCCCCTGATGGACGGCGACGCGTGGAGCCCCGCCGCCGGGCGCCGGCACAAGTTCGGCCAGATAGACGGGCTCGGCTAAGAACGACGGTTTTGGGGCCGGCACCGGCGTAACGCTCGCCGCGTCCACAGGTTGCCTTCCTCCGTCCGGTTTCGCCGATCCCTCGGCGTCGGACGACTTATCACCTTCTTGGTCCATTCACTTAGAATAGCAAATAGGGCGTTTCGATGCAGGATCGCCCAGAGAGGGGGCTGCCGGCTAAACGATAGCGCGCAACGGGTCAGCGGGAGCGATCGAACTCGAAACGCATCACTGCCATTAAGTGCGCCGGAAGCGCCGCTTTACTTCTTCCAGCGCGGGGCCAAGACGATCGACCTCTTCCAGCGTGTTGTAGAAGTAGAAGCTGGCCCGGCTGGTGGCGGCCACGCGCAGCTTCTTGTGCAGGGGCATGGTGCAATGGTGGCCGGCACGCACGGCGATTCCCTGGCGATCGAGGAGTTGGGCCACGTCGTGGGCGTGGACGCCCTCGAGAGTAAAACTGACGATCGACGATTTCTGATCGGGCGCCGGCCCAAAAATGCGAACACCCTTGACCGAGGCGAGCACTTCGTGAGCACGCCGGGTGAGAAGCTGCTCGTAGCGATGGACGTTTTCCAGACCCACGCCTCGCAAGTAATCGATGGCCGCGCCCAGGCCGATGGCCGGCACGATGGGGGGCGTCCCCGCCTCGAATCTCGCGGGCAAGTCGGCCGGCTCGAAACCGTCGAGCGTCACGCGGCGGATCATGCTGCCGCCGCCCAGAAACGGCGGCATCGCTTCGAGTAGCTCACGTCGGCCGTATAAGACGCCGACCCCGGTTGGTCCCATCAGCTTGTGACCGCTGAAGGCCAGAAAGTCGGCACCCGTGGACTGCACGTCGGTCGCCTGGTGCCCCGCGCTTTGGGCCGCGTCGACCAGTGCGATCGCTCCCACTTCGTGCGCCTGACGCACCAGGTCGGCAACCGGGTTAATCGTGCCCAGGACGTTGGAAGCGGCGGTGAAGGCGAAAAGCTTCGTGCGGCCGGTAAGAAGCCGCGGCAGTTCGCCCAGCTCCAAAAGTCCTTCCTGGCTGAAGGGCACGTAGCGCAAAACGGCGCCGGTGCGGGCGGCAAGTTGTTGCCAGGGAACGAGGTTGGAATGGTGCTCCATCTCGGTAAGCAGGATCTCGTCCCCCGCGCGCACGTTGGCGTCGCCCCAGGCGCGGGCCACCAGGTTGATCCCCTCGGTCGTGCCATAGGTAAAGATCACCTCCTCCGGCTGGCGGGCGTTGACGAAGGCCCGTGCCTTTTCGCGGGCCTCGGCATACAGGTCGGTGCTTTGCTCGCTTAGCCAGTGGATGCCGCGGTGGACGTTGGCATAGTGCTTCTCATAGACGTCAACCAGCGACTGGATTACCTGCCGCGGGCGCTGCGTGGTGGCCGCGTTGTCGAAATAAACCAGCGGCAACTCGCCGTGGACCTTCGTCGCGAGGATCGGAAAATCGGCCCGCAGGGCCTCGACGTCGAAGGAAACGGCCGGCGCGATGCTCATGCGTCACCTTCCGGGCCGCGTGGGCCCGCTGAGCTGATCGGCGAATAGAGGGCGGTCTGCACCACCCGCCAGGCGAGCAGGCAGCACTTTTGCCGGTTGGGCGTCAGCTTGGGGCCGAAGAGTTTCAGCATCTCTTCCGCCGTGAAGCGTTTCAGGTCGTCGACCGAGCGCCCCTCGATCGCTTCCATGAGCATCGAGGCGGCCGCCTGACTGATGCAGCACCCGTCGCCTTCAAACCAGGCTTCCTGCACCTTCCCGTCCTGGTCGATCGTCAGGTCGACGTGCACGAAGTCGCCACAGAGGGGATTGTCGTCCTGGTGCGCGTGCGTGGGCCGCGGCGCCTTCCCCCGGTGGTAGGGCTGTTCGTTATGGTCGAGGATACGCTCCTGGTAGATGTCTTCCATACCCCCAGTGTTCGGATTGAAGCAGCCGGTGTCCAGTGCGGACGTGCGGATTGTGTATCCGCCGCACCGTTCGGCAACAGACCCCCGTCCGTGCCGGCGGGCATTTGTCCAGCATTGGTTGCAAATCAGGCATCGTTCATGCTTCGTTCAAGCCCTTTCGATCCGCAGGCGACGCGGCTAGCATGGAGGTTCTGATCGCCCAGGGGCGTCAGATCTTCGGCTGGGGTAAAGCCGCCTTAGTCCTTGTACCTAAGCACGTCATCAGGAGCGCATCCGTTGTCGGTTCTCTCTGGCAAAGTCGCAATCGTCACCGGCGCGAGCCGCGGCATCGGTCGGGCCACCGCGCTGGCACTGGCGGAGGCGGGGTGCGACGTCGCCGTGAACTATCGATCCGGCGAGGAGGAAGCGCAAGAGTTGGCCGACCAGATCGGCCGCGTCGGACGCCGTGCCCTGCTGCTGCGGGCGGACGTCGCCAACCAGGTCTCGGTTGAAGAGATGGTGGCCGACACCGTCGCCCGCTTCGGCCGGCTCGATATCGCGGTGAGCAACGCCGCCTACAGCGACCGCGAGCCCTTTTATGAGGCCGACATGGCCGGCTTTCGCCGAACCGTCGACGTCACGATGTGGGGAGCGTTTTATCTTCTCCGGGCGGCGGCCAAGCGGATGATCGAGCAAGGTGGGGGCGGCTCGGTCGTCATCGTCAGCTCGCCGCACGCCTTCGTGGCGGTCCCGCGCTCGATGGCTTACAATATGTCGAAGGCCGCCATCGACCACATGGCGCGCACCGCCGCGATCGAACTGGTCGAGCACCGTATTCGCGTCAACCTGATCCATCCGGGTTGGATCGACACCCCGGGGGAGCGCAAATTCGCCAGCGAAGAGCAGCTTGCCAGCGCCGGCGCCAAGCTTCCCTGGAAGCGGATGGGCCGGCCCGAAGAGATCGCGCGGGGCGTCGTCTTCCTGTGCGATCCGGCCAGCGACTACATCACCGGTTCGGCCTTGGCCATCGACGGCGGCATCACGCTGCCTTGGTGGGCCAACCGCGGATCGGCCGTCCCCGAGTAACGTATGCCGACCCACTATCTGTTGCCCTGCCAGTGCGGCAAGAAAACCGAAGTCGATTCCAGCCAGTCCGGGCTGAGCGTGAACTGCGCCTGCGGGGCGCAACTGGCCGTGCCCACCATGCGCGGGCTGGCCGCGCTGGAGCGGGTCGACGCCGCGCCGCGCGAGGTTGCCTCTGAGCCCGGCCCCACTTGGGGAGCGGGGCAAGGGCTGGCCTTTTTGGGAAGCACGGTCGTCATCGCCGCCGCCCTGGTGGCCTTCGGCGTCTGGTTCAAGATGATGCCCGAGCCGCTCACTTTGGCGGATAACTATAGTGAGATCAACCGGGCCATGATCGACCAGCAGCCGCCGGAGACGCTGATCATGATTTGGGAGGACTGCAAGGCCGGGATCGAGCAGCCCCAAATGGAAGCCATGCTCGACCGCTACGACGCGGTGGTCGCCGAAGTGCTGGCCTGGGAAGCCGTCATCGGCAGCGTTGCCGCGGTGGGCCTGGTTCTGGTGGCCGTCGGCCTTTTCATGGGGGCGTCAAAAGGGGCCGGCGCTCTGACACCAGCTCGCGCCGCGCAGTAAACCGCCCCACGGGAACGAGCTTTGCAATTCGTGAAAGCGGGCGTACGAGGGAGCAAGCCATGAAAATCAAGTTGCGTTACTGCTCGGTTTGAAACTACGAGCCGCAGGCTGTCAGTTTGGCAAGCCGAATTCTCTCGCAGTACAAGATGCAGATCGAAAGCCTGGAGCTTTTGCCTGACAAAGGGGGCTGCTTCGAGTTGTCGCTCAACGGCGACCTGGTGTATTCGAAGCTACGAACGGGCGAATTCCCTGACGAAGCGCAAATCGTGGGGACCATCGGCAAACAGCTCAAAAAGCGATTGTAAGCGTTGCCGCTTCCTGGCTCGCCGGCAAACTCCTCGAGTTTTTTTGGAACAAACTCGGCCCGTCGAGCGTCTTAATGTGTGGGCAAGCGCGCCGAGCGACGAGGGCGCATTGCCGCAACCACGCATTTTCAGGAGGTTTGCGATGTTCGCCCGCCCGGCAACGTTTGTTTCTCTTGCCCTGGGAACCCTGCTCGCCCTGCTGCCGGCTGCGTCCGTCTCCGCCCAGGGTCTGCTCGTCAACGTCGAACCGACGCAGCACGTGCGGCTTCCGAGGCCGAACACCGTCATCCAACCCGCGCCGGCCCCCCCGCAAAGCTACAAGATTCACGAAATCGACGTGCACGTGAAGCTCCAGGAGCAGATCGCCCGCGTGCAGGTCACGCAGTCGTTCGTGAACACGGGGAGCGCGCAAATGGAAGTGTGCTTTGTCTTTCCGCTCCCCTACGACGGCGCGATCGACCAGCTCACCCTGCTCGTAGACGGCAAGGAGTTTCCCGCACGGCTGCTTCCGAAAGAGGAGGCGCGGCAGACTTACGAGGCCATCGTGCGCAAGAACCGTGACCCGGCCCTGCTGGAATGGCTGGGCACGGGCATGTTCCAGACGAGCGTCTTCCCCGTCCCGCCAGGAGCCGAACGCAAGGTCACGCTTCGCTATTCGCAACTCTGCCGCAAAGATCACGGTCTCACCGATTTCCTCTTCCCTCTTTCGACCGCCAAGTACACGTCGCATCCGGTCGAGCGGCTGAGCGTGCAGGTGGCCATCGAAAGCAAGGGTGAGATCAAGAACGTCTATAGTCCGACTCATTCGATTGAGCTGAAGCGAGACGCCCACACGGCGCTGGTGACGTACCGCAGCGAAAACCAGGTTCCGACGTCCGATTTTCGACTGCTGTACGACGCTGACGCCGGCAAGTTGGGGACGAGCGTCCTCAGCTACCGGCCCCAGTCGGGCGACGACGGTTACTTTTTGCTCCTGACCACGCCCGCGATCGAGGCGGCCGCTGAACGGGCGAAGAAGACCGTCGTGTTCGTCGTCGATCGCTCGGGAAGCATGTCGGGAGAGAAAATCGAGCAGGCCAAAGGGGCGCTGAGGTTTGTGCTCAACAACCTGCGCGAAGGGGACCTGTTCAACATCATCACCTACGACAACGCGGTGGAGTCGTTCCGACCGGAGTTGCAAAGGTTCAATGACGAGACGCGCCGGGCGGCCCTGGGCTTCGTGGAGGGGATTTACGCGGGCGGCAGCACAAATATCGACGGCGCCTTGGCGGCCGCCCTGCGACAGTTGGCCGATTCTTCGCGGCCCAGCTACGTGCTCTTTATGACCGACGGATTGCCGACGGCCGGAGAAGTGAACGAGCAGAAGATCGTGGCCAACTCGCATTCCAACAACCACGTGCGGGCTCGAGTTGTGGCCTTCGGCGTGGGTTACGACGTCAACAGCCGGTTGATCGACAAGCTGGTGCGCGAGAATTTTGGCCAGAGCGAGTATGTGCGTCCCAACGAGAACATCGAGGAACGAGTCAGCCGGCTGTACGCCAAGATCGAGGCCCCGGTGATGACCGACGTGGCCATCAAGTTTGCCGTCGATGCCCTGCCCAGCGAAGCGGGTGAGGCGGTCAACCGGCTCTATCCCAAGCAGGTGGTTGACCTGTTCGCGGGAGAGCAGCTTGTGCTGGTGGGCCGCTACCGCAAGCCGGCCACCGCCAAGGTGACGATCACCGGCAGCGTCGGCGGCAAAGTGCAAAGCTTCGATTTCCCGGCCGAACTGGTCGCCGAGAGCAAGGACGAAACGTTCGCCTTCATCGAGAAATTGTGGGCCGTGCGGCGAGTGGGTGAGATCATCGACGAGCTCGACCTGAAAGGAAAGAACGACGAGCTGGTCAAGGAACTGGTCGCCCTTTCCACCCGGCACGGCATTCTTACGCCCTACACGTCCTTTCTGGCCGACGAGAACGTGTCGTTGCACTCGCTGGCTGAAAATGCCGCCGCGACAAGAGACCGTCTGCGAGAACTGGAACAGACGCAAGGCGCCGGCGGGTTTTACCAACGTGAGTACAAAGCCAGCTTGCAAAAGGCCGAGAATGCCGCCGCCCCACGCGGCGCGCTGGCACGGAAGCCGGCCAGCGGCCGGGCCGGTGGCCGCCCGGGAAACGAGGGGCGGGTTCTCTCGGAACCTGTGGAAGCCTTTGCGTTCGAGCAGCCGATGTCGGATGCCGCCGAGGCGGTGCGCCAGATCGGCAGTAAGTCGTTCTATCGCCGCGGCAACCGCTGGGTCGATTCGACGGCCACCGAAGGACAAGACAAGCGCGCTCGCCGCGTGACCCAATTCAGCGACGAGTACTTCAAGCTTGCCGACCGCTACGGCCACAAGCTGGCGCAGTACCTGGTGTTCGACGAGCCGGTGCTCGTCGTGCTCGACGGGGAGGCCTACGCCATCGAGCCGCCGGCGGAGTGAGTCGCAGGGCGGGCATCCTATTTTCCCAGCGGTACGTCCGACTGTGTCCACTGACCGTCGATCAGCCGCCACATCCGCCCGTTAGGATTCTTGTCGCGCAGCGCCGCCGGCAGGCGGTGGGGGCGCACGTTGTCGTAGCAGGCCAGCATGGCAAAGCGGTGCAGCGAGGCCGGAATGCCAACGGCCGTAAAGCCCGAGTGGCCGGTAGCCGGATACGGTCCCCCGTGATTCATGGCCGGGCTGACCGCCACGCCCGTGGGCATCTTGTCATTGAGCAGCCGCCCCACCCGCATACGCAGCCGGCCGGCAAGTTCCTCGTAGAGGCGGTCGTCGCCGCCGGCGGTGTCGGAATAGATGCCTCCGGTAAGGTTGCCTTCCAGCGAGTCGATCACCCCGGCCGCTTGGGCCGCGTCGTCGGCAACCACCACCAGCGATGCGTTACCAAAAGCCTCGGTTTGCAGCCGCTCGGCGTTCGCCAGAAACGTCCGGCCGTCGACCTCCAGCAGGGTGTTGGCGAACCGGTAGGAAGCGCCCGCGACGGATTGGCCGCCGACGATCGCTTTAGCGCCGGCCGCCGTCAGCTCGGCCACGCTCTTCTCCAGCGAGCCCGCAACCGCCTTGGAAAGGAGCACTCCGGGCGGCGCCTGCTCAAATCGCTTGGAGATGGCGTCGACAAAGCGGTCGGTCGCCTCTCCCGCCAGCAGCAGTATGAGCCCGGGGTTGGTGCAGAACTGGCCGGTCCCCATCAGGCAGCTTGTCGTGAACTCCTCGGCGATTTTCTCCGCCCGCTCCTTCAGGGCTCCGGGCAAAACCACGACCGGGTTGACGCTCGACAGCTCCAGGTAGATCGGCTTTCCGGCCGCGTCGGCCGCGGCCTTCAGCTTCAGCCCGGCCGAGCGGCTGCCCGTGTAGCCGGTCGCCCCGACGCGCGGGTCGGCCACCAGCCGCTCGCCGTCGGCGTGGCTGAGCCGATAGATCAGTTGCACGGTTCCTGGCGGTAAGCCGGTCTCGTCCGCCGCTTGCTGGGCTTCCTCCGCAAAAAGCCGGGTGGTCGCCGGGTGCGACGTGTTGGCTTTGGCGATCACCGGATTGCCGGCCGCAATCGCGGCGGCAAAGTCTCCGCCCGAGATGCTCCCGAAGGCCAGCGGAAAGTTGTTCGGGCCAAAGACGCAAACCGGCCCGACCGGCAAAAAACACGACCGAATGCCTGCTTTGGTGTCGATCGTCGCCGTGCACCACGACCCTTCTTGGGCGGCCGCCGCGGCCTGCCGCAACTGTGCCGTCGTGCGAGGCAACTCCACGTCGGCCAGGCGAGGTGTCAGAGGATACCCCGTTTCTTGCTGGGCGGTCTGACAGATTTGGGGGGCCCTCTGTTCGATCCGCTCTGCGTACCGCTGGAGGAATCGGCCGATTATCTCCGGCGAAGTCGATCGCAGCTTCTCGGCAGCCCCCTTCGCGGCCTCCAGCGCCTGCTCGCAGTCGGCCCAAGAACTGATCGGGTAAAGCTCTTCCAGCGGCTGTTTGGTGGCCGGATTCTCCGACTGGAACGTGGCGGTTGCCTGCGCGGGCTGCCATCGACCCGCCAGGAGGACGGACTGAACACGGTTGGAACTCACTGCTTGCTCCTCGCCTGTAGTGGCCTATGAAGCGAATCCTACCGAAGTAACACCCCGTGCGAAAGGTTTGGGTTGCGGTGGCGCTCTGGTTAGGAATGGAAAACGATCCGCCGCGCACGAACCCCGCGGCGGCCGACGGAACCGATGCCTGTTCGTTACGCCTGGGCCAGGCGCCGCCCTATGCTCCGCACGCGCTGCAAGCTACGATGCGATTTTAGCAGCGAGTAATGGCCGGGAGCTGCCGCGCAAGACGTCGACGCGGTGGGCCGTGCCCGACATCACCAGCGTCGACATGACCCGCACCCTTCTTGCGGCTATCGCCCGATTGATCAGCGGTTCTAGTGCGCGCTGGATCGACTGCCAGCCCGACACCTGCCAGCGGGTTTATTTCGCCAACCACACCAGCCACCTCGACGCCCTGGTGATCTGGTCGGCCCTGCCGGCCGACGTGCGCGCGGTCACGCGTCCCGTGGCCGCCAAAGACTACTGGGAGGCCGGCTACGTTCGCCGCTACCTTTCCACGCAGGTGTTCGAGGCCCTGCTTATCGACCGGCGGCACATCAAGGTGCACCAGAGCCCGGTCGACCTGATGCTCAAGGAGATCGGCGATAAGTATTCCCTGATCGTTTTTCCCGAGGGACACCGCAGCGCCGACGGCGAGATCCAGGAATTCAAAAGTGGTCTATACTATCTGGCGAAGAAGCGGCCCGACCTGGAGCTCGTCCCCGTCTACCTCGACAACATGAACCGCGTCTTGCCGCGCGGCGAGGTGTTGCCGGTGCCCCTCTTGAGCTGCATCACCTTCGGCCCGCCGATGTGGCTGGAAGCAGGCGAACCCAAGGCCGATTTCCTGCGTCGTGCGCGTGAAGCTGTTCGGCGGTTGAAAGAAGCATGAACCAACTGATGGATTTGACCACGTTCGGCCTCGTCGGGGGCGTGCTCACGCTGCTCAGCGTGGCCACCGGCATCGGTCAACTGCTCAAGAAGCAAACCGACACCGGGCTGAACCCCGTCGTCATCGAGCAGTTCAATCACCGCATCCGCGCCTGGTGGATGCTCTGCGCCGTGCTGGCGGCGGCCTTTTTGCTCGGCACGAAGGCCACCGTTTTTCTGTTCTGGTTTCTGTCGTTCTGGGCGCTGCGCGAGTTCATCACGCTCACGCCGACGCGCATGGCCGACCATCGCGCCCTGTTCTGGGTATTCTTTCTCTTCACGCCGTTACAGTATGTTCTGATCGCGCTGGACCGCTACACGCTGTATAGCGTTCTCATACCTGTTTACGGGTTTCTGTTCATCCCGGCCCGCATCGCGTTCGCCGGCGATTACAAGCGTTACTTGGAACGCTGCGCCAAAATTCAGGCCGGCCTGATGGTTTGCGTCTACTGTTTGAGTCACGCGCCGGCCATTTTGTATTTGAACATCGCGGCCAAGGTGCCTGCCTTCAAGGGGCAGAATGCACGACTGTTGTTCTTCTTTTTGCTTGTCGTGGCGCTGGGTGACGCCTTCCAATACATCAGCGAGAAACTGATCGGCAAGCACGTGATCGCGCCGGCGATCAGCCCAAACCGCACCTGGGAAGGTCTTTTGGGAGGGGTCGGCTGCGCCACCCTTTTCGGCACCGCCATGTGGTGGGCGACGCCGTTTCACCCGCTGGAGGCGGCGGTGATGTCGCTGATCATCACCACGATGGGCTTTGCCGGCGGCATGACCATGTCGGCCATCAAGCGCGACCGGGGAGTGAAGGACTACGGCACGCTGATCGAGGGTCACGGCGGCGTGCTCGACCGGATCGACTCGACCTGCTTCGCGGCCCCGATCTTCTTTCACGTCACGCGGTACTGGTTCACGTAGGTGGTCCCAACGCTCCGCAGAGAAAACGGCCGCTCCGCGGCGGCCTCCCCCCGTCACGGAGTGCCGCGGCTGCTATACACCGATTGACCGGCGCGTTTTATGGCCGTGGCAGGCACCGGCGGGCGGCCCCCTTCCAACAACACGGTATGGCCGGACTCGACCGTTCTTGGTCGGCTGCCCTGCGTGCCGACCGGTCCGGGCATCAGGTCGTCGGGGAGACTGCCTGACTGGCCGCCCGTCTCCGTTCCGCCGCCGGCGTCCGTCCCACGGTAGACCAGGTCGCCCGTCGGGCGAGGCTGCTTGGGGGTCTTCACGGCGACCAGCTTGATGTTCGATTCTTCGGTTTCAGCCGTCTCCAGCGGCAGCGGGCTGCCGCACCGCACCCAATCAAGCCAGGCGGTTTGCAGCCGGCCGAGGCTGGCAAACTGATACTGTGCCTGCGTGGCGGTCGTCCAGTCGTTGGTCGCGAGGCCCTGCTTGACGTACTGCAAGAATTTGCGTTTGCCACCTTGGGCCACCAGGAACGTCGCCAGCGAGTGCCCCTGGGCATAAAGGGGCAAGATATCTTTCGGATACTGCGTCATGGCAAACATGTCGTTGAAGGCGATGCCGCGGCGCGTCTGCAGGAACTGAATCAACATCCGCTGCTGCTTGCGACGCTCGCTGTCGTGCTCGACCGTGCTGCAAGCCCCCTCATCGGCCCAGCGCGGCAGCGGGCGGCGAAAATGGCTGGCGAAAATCGTGTGCGTCACCTCGTGCGGCAGCACCGAATCGAGAATCCGCTCGCGCGATCCCTGGATCGTCATCTGCCAGCCGAAGACGTCGCCGTGGTCGAAGACGAAGCTGGTGGCCCCGCCGGCGCCCAGACGCGGTCCGTCCTCGACGGTGATCGGACACGGCTGATACCAGTTGGGCATCTCCTTGCCGAGCCATTCGATGGCCAGTTCGCGGCGGTACTTTTCAGCCGCCTGGCCGACCTCCTTGGCGAACTCGGCGGTGCTGGCGCGAACCACGAAGTTCGGCGTGCGGGAACCGGCTCCTAACGACACGATCGCGGCCGCCACGAAGGCGGCTGACACAAGACGAGCTTCCATGCTCTCGAGCTCCGGCAATCTTTGCGGAAAGTAGACCGCGTCCTCATGCGGTCTTTCTTGGTCGCCGCCTTACTGCAAACTTCAGGCCGCGACGACCGTCTTTCTTTCTCGCCGAGCAAATCGTGGCAATCGTCGGCAAACGAGCGGCTGCCAGCACCCGCGCGGCTTGTAAAGTTTGCAAACCTTACCCGACACGCAGGTGCGGGCCTAGAGCGATTTTCGTCGAGCTAGCCCCCAAAGCCGCGGCTTCGTCGAGACGAGGGCCGAGCGGGGTGACCTGCCCGATCGCCTCGTGCCCCTCCTTCGCAGGTGCAGCAGTCCTGGCTTAGACTGGTGCAGACACCCGCTGGAGCGTTTCGATGCGCCTGTTGTTGCAGATTGGCCTGGTGGCCCTTGGATCGGCCTGCGGAGGCGTGCTCCGTTGGGGCGTGGGCCTGGGTTCGGCACGCCTGCTCGGCACGGCGCTGCCTTACGGGACGTTGATCATCAACCTCACGGGCAGCCTGTTCCTCGGTTGGTTCTTGACGATCGTCAACGATCGAATGCAGCTCTTCGAGCATCCCTGGCTTCGTTTGGACGACCTTCGCCTGGCGATCGCGGTGGGCTTCACCGGCGCCTACACGACGTTTTCGACCTTCGAATGGGAGACGCTCGGACTGGTGCGCGACGGGGAAGGATGGGCGGCAACGGCCTACGTCGTTGCGAGCCTGCTGGGGGGCTTGCTGGCGGTGCGGTGTGGCGTCGTGCTGGCTCGAATGTAGAAAGCGTGGCGACCGATGAAGTTTGAGGGCGAACAGATCCTGCTACGCGTCTACCTGCGGAGTACCGACCGGCACGGTTGGCAAACGGCGGCCGAAGCCGTCGTCGAGCGCGCAAAAAAGACGGGGCTGCGCGGGGCCACCTTGCTGCGGGGCATCTGCGGGTTGGATCACCGGGGCCAACTGCTTTGCCCAGGCGCCTGGTCGTTGGTGGAACGCGTCCCTGTGATCGTCGAGATCGTCGACGAGGCGCGGGCCATCGGTTCGTTTTTGTCCACGCTTTCCGAGGTGATCCCCGAGGGCATCGCCAGCCTGGAGCGGGCCCATGTGCTCATCTACCGCCACGGGACCGGCGCAGCGACTGGGGAGCAGCCCCTGCGCGTTCCCGCCGCGATTGTCGACCTTTCCACCCTTCCCCCCGCGGAGGATTTTCCGATCATGAAGCTCAGCGAAGAAGGCCGGCTCTTGCGCGTCTTTGTCGGCGAGTCGGACGTGTGCAAGGGCGAGCCTTTGTTTCGAGCCATCGTTCATCGAGCGCGCGACCTGGGCCTGGCCGGCGCGACCGTGTTGCGCGGCGCGATGGGCTTTGGTGCCGCCAGCCGGGTTCACACCAGCCGCTTGTTGGAAGTTTCGACCGACTTGCCCATCGTGATCGAGATCGTCGACACGGCCGAGAAGATCGATTCGCTCCTCCCTTTCCTGGACGAAACCGTCGGCGAGGGGATGATCACAATCGAGAGCGTGCGCGTGCTGCGGTACGGTGCCAAGTAGCCCGGCACTCCGTGACGGGGTTCCGCGGGGCGACTTGGCAAAGCCGGGGCTGCGGATTGGGGGTGAAGGCGGCTTGAATGACCAACCGGTCGTAGTTCCAGCCGCCCTCACCCCGGCCCTCTCCTAGGAGGAGAGGGAGGAAGCATCAAGGCCGTCGCCACCAACCCGTCATTTGCTGGAGCTGGCCGGTTCGGTACGGCTGACGTCGGAGGCCTCGTAGGGACTGACCTTCTTGAGACCTTTGCCACCCGCGGCCGCCACGCGGTTGATGGCGTTCAAAAAGGCCTTGGCGCTGGCCTCGATGCTGTCGGTCGACACGCCGCGGCCCCGGTAGACGTGGCCGTTGTGCTCGACTTCGACCGTGACCTCGCCTTGCGCGTCCTTGCCCACGCTGACGCTGTGGATGCGGAAATCCCTGCAGACGACATGGATACCCGTGATTTGCTCGATGGCCCAGAACAGGGCGTCGAAAGGACCGTCCCCTTCGCTCACTTCGCGCGTCGTCTCCTGGTCGCCGCGCCGGAGCGTCAGCACCACGTTCGGCGTCCGGCCCGTGCCGGCCGTCAGCCGGTAATGGCTGATCGACCAGAGGTCGAGTTCGTCGCGAAACTTGTCGTCGATGAGCGCGGCGATGTCGGCGTCGTAGACTTCCTTCTTCTTGTCGGCCAGTTCTTTGAACCGCTCGAAAAGCGTCTGGAGCTGTTCGGCCGAGAGATGGTAGCCCAGCGCCTTGACGCGGTCGGCCAGCGCCGCGCGGCCGCTGTGTTTTCCCAGCACCAGGTCGGTCTGCGACAGACCCACGTCTTCGGGCCGCATGATCTCGTAGGTCGAACGCTCTTTGAGCATGCCGTCCTGGTGGATGCCCGCCTCGTGGGCGAAGGCGTTGCGTCCCACGATCGCTTTGTTCCGCTGCACCTGGATGCCCGTGATGTTCGACACGAGCCGGCTGGTGGGCACGAGCCGCTGCGTGACGATGCTCGTATCGCAGCCGTAGAAGTCGTGCCGCGTGCGCAGCGCCATGACGATCTCTTCCAGCGAGCAGTTGCCGGCCCGCTCGCCGATGCCGTTGATCGTACATTCGACCTGTCCGGCGCCGTTCTCGATCGCCGCCAGGCTGTTGGCGACGGCCAGCCCCAGGTCGTTGTGGCAATGGATGCTGATCACCGCCCGGTCGATGTTCGGCACGCGCTCGCGAAGCGTGTGGATCACGTTGCCGATATGCGCCGGCGTGGCGTAGCCGACCGTGTCGGGAATGTTGACCGTGGTCGCGCCGGCGTCGATCGCCGCCTCGACGACCTGGCAGAGGAAGTCGATTTCGGTGCGGGCGGCGTCTTCGGGCGAGAATTCGATGTCGTCGCAGTAGCCGGCGGCGCGCCGGACGCCCGCCACGGCGCGTTCGACGATCTCGTTTTTGTCCATCTTCAGCTTGAATTCGCGGTGGATGGCGCTGGTCGCCAGAAAGACGTGGATCCGCGGACGGGACGAAAGCTTGAGCGCTTCCCAGGCCCGGTCGATGTCCTGGTCGTTGCAGCGGGCCAGCCCGCAAACGATCGGCCCGCGAACCGCCTGGGCGATCTGGCGGACGGCCTCGAAATCGCCCTGCGAAGCGATCGGGAAACCGGCCTCGATCACGTCGACGCCCAGCTCGACGAGCGCCTGGGCGATTTCCATTTTCTCGTTGATGCTCATGCTCGCGCCCGGTGATTGTTCGCCGTCGCGGAGCGTCGTGTCGAAGATCGTAATCTGCCGCTGAGAAGACATGGGGGGTGTTTCCTTCAATTCAAATCGAGTGCCTGATGAATGATACAAGACGGGCCTCGGGCCGGCTGTTCGCCGGCCCGCGCAACACCAACCATGCCCTGCTTGGAATGAGGCTTGCCATAAACAAAAAAACCCCGAGGCCACCGGGCCTCAGGGTTCGTGATTCATCGTGCGGTTTTATCTCGCGTGCGCGAACCCTAAGGCCTCGTCTGGCGAAGCGCCAACAACAACAGGGGCAGTCGGGTAAGAAGCAGCACGCTAAAGTTCTCGGCCTGGAATCTTGTCGTGTCCGGTCCGGGAAACATTCCCAGAAAGCACCTTAACTCTAGTCCTCTCGCCGCTATGGGTCAAGGTGTTTCGGATGGTTCAACTTGCCGTTGTCATACGGCCGCAGGTTCGGACACGATGGGGCCGTGCTGCAAGTCCGGTTTTCGCCCGATGACCAGGCGCTCGTGAGCGCGGGCGCCGACGGGTCCTTACGGCTGTGGCGGCGTCCAGAAGAGGATCGTGCCGTCGCTCGCGCCGGCCGCTAGAGTCTTGCCGTCGGGTGCGTACTGCAACCAGAACGGAAAGCTCTTGTGGCCGTCGCACGATGCCTGCTCGGTCCAAGTGGCGGTGTCCCAGAGTCGAATCGACCCGTCCCCCTGCCCGACCGCCAGCGTTTCACCGTCGGGAGAAACGGCCAGCGGACGAAGCCAGGTCGGATGCTGCAAGGTCCGCTCCTCGGCCAGCGTTTCGACGTTCCAGATTTTCACGGCGCCCGAAGAATCGCTGGCGGCGAACCGCTTGCCGTCAACGAGAAAGACGATCGACCAGACGGCGAGCCGGTGTCCGCCGAGCCGCGCCCGAACGCGGCCCGCCGGCCATTCCCAGACGAACAGTTCGCCGGGGTCGCCGGTCGTCCAGTTGCCCCCTCCGGTGAGCAGCCACTTTCCGTCGGGCGAGAAGCTGGCGCAGTAGATCTGCTGCCGGTGTTCCCGCCAGGTTGCCTGCTCCTGCCCCGTGGCGATGTCCCATACTTTGACCAATCCGGCGTCGCAAGCGCTGACGAGGGTTCGACCGTCGTCGGCGAAGATCACCGCGGAGACAGAGCCGGGATGCTTGACCAGCGTGCGAATGGTCTTGCCCGTGGAGGAGTCGCAGAGAAAGATGTTTCCGTCATCTCCTCCCGTGACCAGCAGGGTGCCGTCGGGAGAGAAGGACGCACAGCGCGTCGTGGGGTGACCAGTGCGGGTGACCAGCAGCTTGTCGTCTTCGACGTCCCACAGTTCAAAGCGGCCCTCGCGTCCTCCCACGAACAGGCGCCGCCCGTCCGGCGAATAGGTGGTGACCCAGGCGGAATCGTTCCGACCCGCAATCGTCGCGTAGGGACGCACGCTGTGAATATCGGGCGACCAGTAGAGCAGTCGGCCGTCGAGGCCGGCCGAGGTCAAGCCCTGCCCGCCGTCGAAGATAAGGGCGGACACCGACTCGTCGTGCTTCTTGACCGACTGCAACGGCTCCCAAGACTGAGCGTCCCACAGCCTCACGGTACCGTCCCAGCTTCCGGCCGCCATCCGCTCACCGCCGGAATCGAAGACGATCGACCAACTGGCGAACGGATAGGCCCCCAGCTCAACCGGCCGACGATCGGCCGACAGGTCGTGGACTTTGACGGCGCCGTCGGCCGTGGCGATCACAAGCTGCTTGCCGCTCGGCGAGAAGGCAAACGTCGTGACGCGGGAGTCGCCGGCCTGGACGGTTCGCGGCTCGGCCGCGGGTCCCTTTGGCGAATCGACTTCCCATAGTTTCACGTCGTGGCCGTAAGAGGCAATTCCGAGCAGCCGCCCGTCCGGCGAGAAGGCGACGGTCTGCACGGGATTGGGATTGGCCGCCCACTCGCCAACCCGCTTCCCGGTGTCGCTGCTCCAAAGACAGACTTTCCCGGCGACCGTCACCCCAGCCAGGCGCCGGCCGTCGGACGAGAAGGCCAATGCGACGGCACGATCCGGCAAACTGTCACGGAAGCGGGTGCGCCCCGTGTCGAGGTCCAACACGGTGAGCTCCCCTTCCGCGGCCGCGAAGGCCAGGCGGCGACCGTCAGGTGAGAACACGGCGCACGCCGGCTCGCAATTGGTTTCTGCAACGAGAATAGACTTCTCGGATTGCCCCACCGGCCGCTGCCAGACTCGCCCCTCGATGTCGAGCGACCGTGTCAGCCCGCCATCGGGCGACAGCGCCATGCAGATGGTCCTGGGCGCGCGCGATAACAGCGCTGGCTCGCCGCGCAGCTTGGTCGGTGCTGGCGAGTCGTCCAGTTTCTGGTAAGTGGGCGACGGCTGGGCGGCTGCCGCCTGCACGAAGAACCCAAGCAGCGCGGCGGCGAGGGCCATTTCGATGCGAAGTGCGTTCATTTGCCTGCTCGTTTGCTTGCTAAGTCTTTGGCATCCCCGGCGACAAAGAAGCTCTCGTGAAGAAAGCCGGTCAGAATGCGGCTCGCCGGATCGTGAGTCCAGTAGTTGCCGTCGATCACGAACTTGTATCGGTAGTCGCCCGGCTTGAACGTCACGTCGGCCGTGTAGACCCCGTCTCCGTCCGTGTCGGTTAGAGCATGCGACGACGTGCTCCAGTCGTTGAAGGTCCCCGCCAGATTGACCCTGTGGACCGCACGGTCGGGCCGGTAGCTGAAGTGCACCCGGTAGTTTCCGTCTCCCGCCGGCGAGATTTGCGGCGCGGGCAGGGACAGATCCTGATTGAGAAAGACGCCCTCGAAATAGCCGATCATCATTTCGTTCCAGGTTTGCTCGCCCCACCTCACCACGATGGTCGGGTCGGGGTTCGCCAGGTTGTCGGCCGAGTTGTCGAAGTGCGCCACGCAGCGCAACACGGTTCCTTCCGGAATAAATTTCGGCTCGGCGAATCTGTACGTGTTCTGCCAGTTGAAATCGTAGCGCGGAACGTCGAGCAGGATCTCTCGCGAGCCGTTGGGATACGTCACCTCGGCGCGGAACGATTTTCCCCGGTAGTGCATGTGGGGCATGAGCGAATGCAGCTCCATGTCGTGCGAGAACTGGTGGGCCGCTTCAACCCGGTAATCGTCGACCTCAGGCGGAATCTCGAAATCGAGGTTTGCAGCGACGCCAGTCTGCATCGTGCGGCGGACCGTGGCCGGATCGGCGAAGTAGAGGCCGATCTGACTTTGGTCCTGGCGGGGCGTGCCGTCGGGCGTGTAGTGGATCTGGAAGACGAAGGTCGAACCGGCCGGAACGTAGCGCGCCACCCCGTCGTCGAGCCTCATGGGAGGCGCCCCCGGCACATACGAGCCGACCATTTCAAAGCCGATGCCGCGGTCCTTGAGGATCGGGTCGTCTCCCGGCGGGCTAACGAAGACGACGATGTGATGGACGACGCTCCTCGCCCCGGGGTGGATCTCCGAGGCTCTCACCCATCTCCCTTCGGTGAAGCCGGGATCGACTGAGACGTATTGATAGTCGACGACCCCGGTGGGCGGAATGGTGATCGGCTCGGGCATCGTGATCAGCAAATCGGGTGGACCGAGCAACCAGCCCTCGGCGAACTCGCGCGGCGGCAGATCGTCGCCAGACCCTTTCGGCACTCCGTTGGCCACCCATTGATCGAGGAGATCTTTTTCGGCATCCGGCATCCGAGCGTCGTTGGCAAAGTGGCCGTATTTGGGGTTCGCGTGCCAGGGCGGCATGCGGCGGTCTTGGACGACTTCGCGGATCGTTTCCGCCCAGGCCGCTACGGCCTCATAGGACGTGAGTGCGAACGGGGCGATGCCCCCCTCACGATGGCACTCCACACAACGACGGTCGATGACGCGCGAAATCGTGTTGGCGTAAGTGACGTCGCCCTTTGGGGCCTTTCGCGAAACGCGGCCGATGTGGCAGCCCACCGAGTCGACTTGCGGCACGCTCACCGGCCGGCTCGCTAAAAGGTCTTCGATCGCGCTGGCCACGTAATGCTCGGTCGCTTCTTGCCGCGCGTAGCCGACGCCGAATTGATTGTCGATTCGTCCCCAGTAGCGGACCCTGCGATCGCGGTCAAGGACGAAGGCTTCCGGCGTTCGTTCGGCCCGGAACTGGTCGGCTACACGATTGCCCGGGTCTTTCAGCAGGGAAAAGGTGACGCTGTGCCGGCGGGCGTGATGCGCCATCTCGGTCGGCGTGTCTTGCTGGTTGGAATCGACGCCGAGCACCGCTACGCCGCGCGACTTATATTTCTCCGCGAGGCTCTCCAGCCGCGGACCATACAGTTTCGACACGGGGCACTCCACCCCCAGGAACGCGACCACGACCACCTCGCGGTCGGAGAAGTCGGCCAGCGAATGCTCCTTTCCGAGGTAGTCTTGCAACCGAAAATCGTCGATCTGGCGGCCGAGCCGTTCTTCCTCCGCCGAGGCCGTCTTCGTTTCGGCCTCGCTTGCCGGGGACTGAGCCCAACTCCGCACGGCAAGCGGCGCCGCGACAGCCGAGAACCCCGTCACGAGCAGAATCGTCCAGCCGGCGCGGTTCAAGCGCAGGCGTGGGGGCTCCGGTTCAAGTAGGCGCAGAACCCGGCGTTTGAATTCCGATGGGCTGCTGCCGGAAGCTGCGAGGGTCGCCATGCGTGGCGACTGCTCTCCGCGGCGCAGCACGGCCGCCAGTTCGGCCATGCGGACCAGGGCGTCGGCGTAGTGCAGGCGCTGCCAGCCCGCGGCCAGCACCAGGTCGTCGCTGGCGTTCTCGCGATGCACGCGAATCCGGCGGCCGACGTACCAGACGGCCGGGTGAAAGAAGATCGCCGCCTCCACGAGATGCTGAAGCAAATTCACCACAGGATCGCACCGGCGGAGGTGGGCCAACTCGTGGGCGATGAGTGCTTCCAGTTGGTTGGGCGCCAAGCCGCTCGCCAGCGCGGCAGGCAGCAAGATCACGGGGTGCAGAATACCCACGACAACGGGAACAGAGACCCGCTGGCAATAGGCGACGGCCGGCACGGCCCGCGAACCGATTCGCTTCGCCTGCCGCGCGATCGCCGCCAAAAGTTGCGCGTCGGTGACCGGCGTTGCCGCTGCGCGTAGCTTCTGTCCGCCCCAAATTCCCTTCGCCAATCGCAGCACGAGAACCAGAACACAAAGCAGATAGGCGACCGTCACATAGTTCGCGATGGCCGAGAGCCGCCACCGAGGTGGAGCGTCTACCTCAGCGGCAATCCGCGTGGCCGCCAGATCGCGTGTCGCGGCGGTAGAAGGCGCCCTTGTCGGGTCGCGTGCAGGTTCATCGAGCCCCTCGGCCGGCACGGGCACCGGGTCGCCGCTCCGCGCCGACTCGCCTTGTCGGGTCTTGAGCATCGCGCCCATTTCCGTGCTCGCAGAAATGTGCGTCGGCGCCGCGCCCCGTTGTTCGGGCGCCGGGTTGCTGCCGGCCTCGGGCGATGCGGCCGTCAGCCCAAAGGTCATCGGGAGGCAGCCGGCCATCGCCGCCAGAGCCAAGACGTGGAGCACGTATTTCGCCTGTGCCGAACGGTGGGCCAGGAGCCGTTCGGCTACGGCGGCCGCCAGGGCGATGAGCGTGCCTTGCCAAAGGAAGTGGAGCAGCGTTTGCACGAACCGCACGGAAAACGATTCGTCGAGCCAGGCAGGTGCGTTCACGGCTGGGTCCTCGCTAGGGCCTGTTTTCCTTGAGTTTCTGGTCGATGATTCGGCGGAGCTCTTTCAGCTCGTCCGAATCGATGTCGCGCACGTCAAAGAGCTTTAAGAGCACGGCCGACGTCGAGCCGTCGAAAACACGATCGACGACGTCGGTCAAAACGCGTTCTGAAACGGTGGCCGCATCGACGCGGGGGGAGAAAAGAAATGAGTTGCCTCGTTTCTTTCGCGTGAGATACCCTTTGTCGACCATCGTGTTGAGGGTCGTGATGACGGTCGTCTTGGCCAGCTCGCGCCCCTCCTCGGCCAACGTCTTCTGGACGTCTCGGGCCAGCAGGGGCGACTGTCGCCAGAGAATCTTCAGGATCAGCAGTTCCGGTTCGGTCGGATGTCTGGATGCCGGTCGCGCCATAAGATAGTGCTTCGCTCCGTCGGTCGGTTGTCGCGTTGTGAGTCTCTCGTCTCGCTCTTTCGTCTAGTTTTATAGACGATAGACCTTCAGCCGGCTCTTGTCAAGCAACATCGTCTAGAAAAATAGACAGCCTGCGTCATCGTTCAACCGGGAGCCGACGGCGACCGCGGGGTGCCAACCGCCAACTCCTCAAAACTACCTACGCCGGCAACTCCTGGGTCGGCTCGCCGAATGAGAGAATCGGCATCGGGCGGACCCGATGGTCCGAGAATGACCTGGAGCGATGCTGTGCCAACGTTGCGGCGCGGCAAATGCTATAACATCGATTGGTATACTTGAGGTGGGACATCGGAGTTGTATTGACATGACAAAAGGTCGCCAGAACACGCCGCGCAAGCCGGCGACGAAATTCGCCCACTTGCGGAAGAAGATGGAACAACGCAAGCTCCGGGACAAGCAGCCTCCAAGGAAGTGATCTGTGCAGCATCCCGGCTGGGCGCTCGTCCTTATCGGCGGACTGATGGTTCTTGCCGGCCTCTTATGGCTGGCTGCGCCGGCGGTGCCGTGGCTCGGTAGGCTGCCGGGCGACGTCGTCATCGAACGAGAGAATTTCCGCTTCTATTTCCCGCTGGCCACCTGCATTCTGCTGAGCCTGGCCCTGACGGCCATCATGTGGCTGATGCGGCGCGTTTTTCATTAGGGCGGCAGTCGCTTTTCGCCCCTCAGGAATGACCGAGCACGCGATGCGGCCGATACGGCTCAGCCAGGCTGTGGAGTTCTTCGTCGCTCAGCTTGAGTTCGAGCGCGGCTAGCGCGTCTTCGAGATGGTGCGGCTTGCTGGCACCGATGATCGGCGCGGTAACGCCGGGCTGGGCGAGGATCCAGGCGAGGGCCACCTGAGCGTTCGGCACGCTGCGGCGGCGGGCAACCTCGCTGACACGATCGACGACCGCGAAATCGGAAGGCTCATAATAAAGCTTGTGGGCAAAATCGTCGGTCTTGGCACGGGCCGTTTCTCCAAAACCCTGCTCGCGCGCCTGGCGGTTGCCGGTCAGAAAGCCGCGGGCCAGAGGACTCCAGGGAATGAGCGCGATTCCCTCCGA
Source organism: Pirellulales bacterium (assembly GCA_035550375.1). Lineage (GTDB taxonomy): Bacteria > Planctomycetota > Planctomycetia > Pirellulales > JAICIG01 > DASSFG01. Next base: position 28,261 of record DASZPH010000100.1, read on the forward strand.
ACGGCAGAGCGGGATCATCTCTCGCTCCTCTTCGCGATAGACGAGGTTGTAGTGGTTCTGCATGGTCACGAAGCGGTTCAGTCCCAATCGATCGGCCGCATGCAGCATTCCGGCGAACTGCCAGGCGAACATGGACGACGCGCCCAAGTAGAGCGCCTTACCCGCCTTGACAATGTCGTTGAGGGCGTCGAGGGTTTCTTCGATCGGCGTGTGGTAGTCGAAGCGGTGAATCTGATACAGATCGACGTAGTCGGTCCCCAGCCGCCGCAAGCTGTCGTCGATCGAGTGGCGGATGTGTTTGCGGGACAGGCCGCGTAGATTTGGATCATCCCCCATCGGCTGGCAGACTTTGGTGGCGATCACGAGTCGATCGCGACTGGGACCGAATTCCTTCAACACTCGGCCCAGGATCTCTTCGCTGACCCCGAGGGAATAGATATCGGCCGTATCGAAGAAGTTGATGCCCGACTCCAGGGCACGACGGAAGAAGGAGCGGCTCTCGTCTTCTTCCAGCACCCACGGGCGCCATTTTTTGGAGCCGTAGGTCATGCAGCCAAGGCAGAGTCGTGAGACCTTGAGGCCCGTACGGCCCAGATTCACATAATCCATGGGAGTCGTTTCGGTGGCAGCAGTGACGGAGTGGCGTAGTCAACATTGTACCGGAACGGTCTACCGGCCTCGACCAATGATCGCGCCGAGCGTGTTGTGACATCGTTCTGGGGCGATTGCGCAAAGAACGCCCTTTCGCGGAGCGGTAGACGGCGGGAGGGCGTATTCCAAACAAAGCCTAGTTCGATTTCGCCTTCATCGGCACTGCGACGTACACCAACTGCGTTCCGGCATCGTCGCGCAGGCGCAGGCCGAACTCATTCGCGCCGGTCACCCGGTTTCTGCTTGTGCTCGGCTTCGGCGGCCTGCGACGGGGAATTGCCCGAAAGACGAATCACGAGCGGCTCTCGCTCCACGACCGTGACCGGCTGCGGACCTCTTTCGTCCTTCCAAACTTCGATCCTCGTTTCCACTCCTTCGGGAACGTTCATGGCGAAGCGCCCCTCCGAATCCGTCACCGTAACCGCGTAGCGGCGGTTCTTGCCGATCGCCAGCACTTGGGTGGCGGCAAGCGCCTCCCCGTTGTCGTCGATCAACCGTCCGGCCACCTTGTGCGTGCGGACCACCTCGATGGTCGGCAGTTCGAATTCCTCGGCGTCGGCTGGCACCTTGTAAGACTCGGCCCACGGTTCGCCCAACTGAACGTAGCCGTCCGGCGGCACGATGACGTAAGCCCGCACCAGGCCGGCCAGCGCGCGGCCCTCAAAGCGCCCGTCCTGGTCGGTGACGACGTTGTCGCTTTGCCGGAAGCTGCCGTAGCCGAGCGAGATTTCGGCGTTTGCGACCGGTCTGCGCCCGTCCTTGGTTTGCACCCTCCCGTGAACCTTTACCGCCGTGACGAGGGGTATCTCCAGCCTGAGCGTCTCGCCAGCCGCCACCCACGCGTTCTCGCTCAAACGAGGCCGCACGGGCAACGAGGGGTCGAGTCTCACATACGTGTGCACGGGGCCGCCGGCGATCGTGGGAACCTCAAAGCTCCCGTCGTCGCCCGTCAGAACCTGGGCTTCGCCGTCGGTTTCCGTCCACTCCGAATCGGGACTGTTTCGATTCTGGGTCGTAAAGGTCAATTGCACGCGCGTCAGCCACTCGGGGCGCTCCCACGAGCCGGCCTTCGATTCTTCCCGTCTCGCGGAGTCGAATCTCACGCACGGGCTCGTCCGTGTGGCGGTCGACGCGTATCGCCTGATTGCCGAATTCCTCACTGACAACTCGGACACGAAAGAGAAGGTTCGCTTGAACCGCAGGGAGGGCCGCCATGCCCTTGGCGTCCGTTCGCGCTGACACGAAGGAAAGCATCTCGTCAGGCACAAGATCGAAGGCGGCCGCCGCCTTGTAGGCTTTCGGCTCCACGATCGCGCCGGCCAGCGGTTCGCCCGCCGGCGTCAGAACTTTGAAGCGAGTGTTTGACAGATTCGTAAGTCTGACCTCGATCTGTTTCTCGCCGCCGCGGCGCACCACATCGTAGGCGCTCTGCGTCCCGACGCCGTGGCCGGCGGCGTACGCCCAAACGGTCCACCCGCTGCCGACCACACGCGGGCTGACCCAACTGGCGGGAAATCGAAGCTCGAAGCGCCCAGAGGCATCGCTCTTTCCCTCGACGACGCGTTTGGGCTGAAACATCAGCGGCAGCCACAATCGGGCCCCACCGACGGGCAGGCCTGCCTTGTCGGAGACCGAGCCTCGAACGACTTTCATCTCGACTTCCGTCTGCCCGTCCTTGCTGTCGGCCAAAAGACGGGGCGCCGAAGAGATAAGACAAAGCAGCACCGCGAACCCCAGACGTGGCCGTCGAAACGGAGCTTGATCGGCCAGGAATCGCATCGCTCGTTCCCCCCGAAGACGTGTGACCGAAGTCCGAGAGGTCGCCAAGAAACGGCGCTGGCGGGCGCGGAGCCCAAAGCACCGACGGGTTCCCTGGCAAGCGTCGGAACGCGATCAGCGGTCGTTATTCTTACCGCCCGCGGCCCTGCGAATCAACTCAGATGCCGCCCCAACCCGGCCTATCGGTCGGTCGCGTTCTCGTGGGCCGCGTGGGTGCCTTGGTGGAAAACCATTTGCCACCGCCCCTGATTCTGTTTCCAGATGGAACTGCGAAGAGAGTGAACGACCGGCTCGCCCTGGCAACGAGCGCGGTAGGTGACCAGCGCCACGTCGGGCGCAAGCAAATGGACCTTGAGCTGGGAAGCCGAGATTTCGACCGAGCCCTCGGCGCGCAACGCCGCCATGACCTGGGGCTTCGTGAAAACAGAGCCGGAACTGCCGAATTCGATAAACTCGTCGGCCAGCAATTCCGCGACACGGTCCGACTTGCGAACGTCGGGCCGCAACAAGGTCAGCTCAAGATCTTGTAACCGTGTTTCGACGCACGATCGCTCATCGATGTGAGTTTTCTCGGCGCGAAGAGCAACGGGCCGGAGGGGCAACTTCAGGAGCTCCGCATTTATGCTCCGGTCGTGTAAACGGGCGCCAACCGCG
>DASZPH010000101.1:0-54717 GCA_035550375.1 Pirellulales bacterium
CCCTTACAGTTCGGCTAGGAGTTCCCGTCATCAGAGCCTCCACCGGGACTTTCACCCGGCCAGTCAATTCCCGGCTCGCTTTTGCTTGCCGGTTGACAGCGTCAGGCATGACGCTGCCGCGTCATGCCTGACGCGCGCAAAAAAAAACGCGACCGGACGTTGGTCCGGCCGCTCGTCTCTGGCAAGGATGTCCTTAGCTTTTGACCTCGACCCGCCGCGGTTTGGCCTTCTCGGTTTTTGGAACCACGACTTTCAGCACGCCTTCCTTGTACTCGGCTTCGATCTTCTCCTCAGCCACCTCGCCAGGAAGTGGAATCACTCGACGGAATTCGCCCGAGCTCCGCTCAATGCGATGGAAGGTTTTACCCTTCTCCTCCTTCTCCTCTCTCTTCTCGCCGCTGATCCACAGTTCACCTTTCTTCATCTCGACCTTGAAGTCCTCAGCTTTCATGCCGGGGAGCTCAAGCGTCACTTCGAACGCATTCTCGGTCTCGGCCACGTTGACCGCCGGAACGAATCCGATCAGCCACCGTCCATCTTCGGGGTTGAAGAACCTCTCCATCAGGTTCTCCATCTCCCTTTCAAACCGAATCAGAGGCCGAGGAAGACGCTCGACGCGAGGAACCAATGTTCCAAACATGTCACACCTCCCTCGTTAGCGTCATCCCACCTCGCCGAGCCACCTCAGCCCGGCTCTCCACTTTTGCTACGTCGGCAACCCACTGTGGATCGGGTCTCGAACGAGATTCTTCTGCAAACCGGGGCCGGAGTCACGTTTGCGCCTGTCTCGGCGAGGCCGTTCGTCTTTTCCGGGATGGGCGTTAAGGCGCGCCCCCGTGCTCGCCAGCCCGCCGGCCGTCGAACGTGCCTTCAAAAACGCGGCAGATTCCCGTCTGGCAGAGCGGTATAGAAGCTGCCGAGGGTCTGGTGGTCTGCCGTTTCGAGAACTGTGGCCGCCGGAAAGGGCAGCCTTCCAGAAGGAGAAATCTATGACCGCAAAAGCCGGTCTGACACCAGAGCCTGCGTCGAGGACGGAACCGAGCCCGGTGACGGACGAAGCGCTTCTCGTCAGGTATTGCCAAGAAGGCGACCAGGATGTGTTCCGCGAGCTGGTCGAGCGCTACGAACCGGAGCTTTATCACTACTTGTGCCGCTACCTGCACAACGCAAGCCTGGCCGAAGAGGTGCTTCAGGCGACCTTCTTGCGACTCCATCAACATCGCGATCGTTTTCAGCCCGATCACCCCGTGCGGCCCTGGCTGTATACGATCGCCACCCACTTGGCGATCGACGCCTTACGCTGCCGCGGCCGGCACCCCGCCGTCAGTCTCGACACCGAACACGGCGAGGATGCGACTCTGCTGGACCTGGTTGTGGGAGCCAGTGACGACCCGGTGGTGCGTCTGGAGGGCGAAGAGCAAAGGCAGTGGCTGCGGCGCGCGGTGGCGGAGCTGCCGTCGCACTTGCGCGAGCCGCTCGATCTTGTCTATTTTGCGGGCATGAAATACAGCGACGCCGCAGAGAAGTTGAACGTTCCCCTGGGCACCCTCAAATCGCGGCTGCACGAGGCACTCGTCAAGCTTAACCGCGCCTCGACGCCAGTTTCAAAAGCCGACAATGCTGCTCCGGCTTGAGAGGGCGGTCCCAAGAGGCGCCCCTTTGAGGCAATCTGGCCAGGTCGTCCGTCCGCGAATCGGTTCTTGCAAGCGAGCGAGTCGGGCGAGGCCCTTTGCCGTTCTATTTTCGCTCACCGTGTGCCGAAACGCACAAAGCGTGGCGGCGGCAGCATTGGCCTTTTTTGCCGCAATGCTGGGCGCCTGCACGACGAGGAGCGGGGAGGGCCTTTGGCACACGAACTGCCCTTTTGACTCAGTGGAGAACACATCAATAAGCGGGGATTAAGTCATGAGCGCCTCTTATTTCCAAAATGTCCTGATGGCGACCGATTTCTCCGATTGCGCCCGCGCCGGGTTAGAAACGGCCGTTTCGCTCGCCCGCAAGTTCGGGGGAAAGCTGACTTTTGCGCACGCGGTGCGCGACGTTCCGGCTGCGTTCGCCACGTTCGACTACGGTACGGGATGGCAGATCACGCCCGAGGAACTCGACCGCTTGCAAGCCGAACTGCGCGAGGACGCCGCGCGGCGTCTTCAGGAACTGGTCGCCGAGCACCGCGCCGCCGGGGTGGAACTGGCGACCGAAACGCTCGTCGGCCTGCCGTACCTGGCGATCAACGAAGCCGTGAAGCAACATAACTTCGACCTCGTCGTCGTGGGAACGCGCGGCATGGGAGCGATCAAACGTGTGCTTGTCGGCAGCACAGCCACGCGGCTGGCGCGTCTCTGCCCGGTGCCCGTCTGGATTGCCCGTTGCGGTCTTCCTGACGCGACACAGTCGATTTTAGTCCCGCTCGACTTTTCTCCGATCGGCGAGCGGCTCTTGTCGGTGGCCGCAGCACTAGCGTCGACCTTGGGAGCGAAACTGCACCTGCTACATGCCTATGACGTGGAGGAACTTTACGGGGTTCCGCCGCTTTCGGAGGACACGCGGGCTGAACTGAGCCATTATCGCCGTTATGCCCGTCGTGCCGCGCTGGAGAAACTGGAGCAGTCGCTCGAGACGTTGGGCCTCGGTCACGGCACGGCGACGCTGCACGTGACGCAGGGCGTTTCGCACCAGGTGATCAATGCTACAGCTCGGAAGCTGGATGTTGGGCTGATCGTGATGGGAAGTGTGGGGCGACGCGGAATCTCCGGCCTGCTCATCGGCAACACGGCCGAAAAGGTTCTGCACACCTCGGATCGCTCGCTGCTCGTCGTGAAACCGCCGGAATTTGTCAAAGTGGCGGCGAAGGAGTTGGGCGGGGCGACCTCCGTCGAGGTTCAAGAGCCGGTACTGTCTGGCGGCTAAGGAAAACGAATGGTTCGATGAGCAGTCTTCGCGGATTCGGCGGGAGGAAAGTCGGCGAAGATCACAGGCCTAATCGACAGCACCGATCTTCGTCGACGACGTTCGTATTAGTCGGGTTTTCCAACTGGCTGAGCTTCGACGGCCGAAGCCCTCGCCGGGACGGGTGATACGAATCCATCGGGTTTAATCGCCAGCAGCGAACCGCTTGCGGCATGGAGAACTTTTTCGGCCGTGTTGCCGATGACCATGCCCGCCACGCCGCCGCGGGCCAACGTGCCCATGACCGTCAAATCGGCACTCAGACGTCGGGCGGTCGTGAGAATGCGCCGCCAGGCGTCGCCCGTTTCAACGACGATCTTCGCCTCAACGGGCAGTTCCAGTTCGCGGACGAATTCACGTACTTGCTCAACGAGCTTCCGCCGACGGCGGCGCCGCTGCGCGCTTGCTTGAACTTCTTCGTCGGCGAACAACTCCAGGCCATATTCGCTGGCGGCCGTGTCAACGTGCAGCACGTGCAGCGAACCGCCTGTGCGCCGGGCTAAATCGGCCGCCAGACGTACCGACTTGCGGCTCACTTCCGAAAAATCGGTCGTTGCCAGGAGGGTCCTGACGCCTTCCGGCGCCCCTTGCCGCACCGTCCAGACGGGAGACGGGCATTTGCGTACCAACCGGGTCGCGGTGCTGCCGATGAAGAAGCGGGAGACCGCGGACAAGCCCCGCGTCCCCGCTACCACCAGATCGAAGCCCTCCTCCTGCACGGCATGGATCACTTCGATGAACGGTGTTCCCCAAAGCGTCTTGTAGCCAAGATCGACCCCCTGGCCACGGTAGGGCGCGATTGCCTCGCGCAACCGCCGGTCGGCGGCGTGGCGCAGCCGGTGCTCGATTTCTTCGGCATTGGCGGCGACATACCACGGATTGCTGGCAAACGTTGCCATCGTGTCTCGCGTCAGGGGGATGGCATGAGCCAGCGTCACTTCCGCCCCGATGAGCTTTGCCAGCCAAACGGCCTGCGCCAACGCCGAACAAGCACCGTCGGAAAAATCGGTGGCCACAAGAATCTTGTGGAAGAGGCGAGTCGTCTCGCCTACAGGTGTGGCCTGCTTAGTGGAATCGAACATGAAGGGCTCCCCGCGTGTTGTCAGAACGGCGCCGGGCCGGATTCCGGTCTCTCCGGTTCGTCAGGCCCGACATGCGTCGGTGGCAGCGAAAAACGCATATCCAGTGCCGTGCGCGCCTCGGCAGAGACGCAGCTACAGAGCGACGCCGAGAAAAACGGTCTGTACTCCGATGAACCCTTTTCGCGAGTGCCAAAGTAACTCCGACGTTTGCTCCCTTGCCGCACATCAGGTGTGACAATCCGCTCATTCTGCACGTCCCGACGATGGGCGCTCGAGCCACTGTTTGCTCTGGAAGCCGGCGATTCTCGAGCGCGTATGCGCTTAACCACATCCGGCGCATCACTTGCGTAAAGATATATGGTGGGCGACGCCGAGAGGGCGCCGACCGAAGAGCACATTTCCGGCGGAGGTAAGTCCATGTCAGCAAGAACCTGGGTCACCAAGATGCTCGAGCGGCACGGGGTGCCGTTTGAAACCAGATACCATGAAGACGCCTTCACAGCGCAGGAAGTGGCGGAGCGCGAACATGTCAGCGGTCGCCGCGTGGCGAAGGTGGTGGTTGTTGTGGCCGACGGCCGCTTGATCGAGTTGGTGTTGCCCGCCACCCGGCAGATCTCGCTGGAGCGGGTGCACGACGTGTTGAAGGCTCGTGAAGTGCGCCTGGCGACGGAAGACGAAATGGAACGCCACCTGGGTGAGATTGAGGTCGGCGCTACGCCTCCGTTGCGTCATTGGCCCGATGTGCCAATCATCATGGACAAGTCGATGAGGGTCCAAGGCGAGATTCTCATGCAGGCCGGCACACACACTGACGCGGTTTCCGTCCGTTTCGAGGACTGGTTCAATCTGGTCCATCCGCGCGTCGAGAGTTTTTCTGTGCCGGCCGAGCAAGAGAGGGTCGAGGCCAACGAAGAACATTCCCTTTGCGCCGACCCGGTGAGGTTGCACGAGTTGCTCGTTGATTTGCTGGAGTTGCTCCACGACCAGGCCAAAGAGATCGAGCGGTTGACGGCGCACGTCGAACGGCACACCGACCGCATGCTGGAACCGAGCGCCATGCCTGCGCTGGTCTCACAGATCAGTGACCTGCGCGCCCGGCTGAAAAGGGAGTGATTGCGCCGACCGTTTCACGCAAAAGCTTCACCGAGGAGTGAACCATGAGCGCCACGCTTACGGCAACGGAGTACGTCCGTTGGTTTTCCGATATCGGCCTGGATGACATTCCCTCCGTGGGAGGCAAGAACGCTTCCTTGGGGGAGATGTATCGATCGCTGGGTGACGAAGGGGTTCGTGTTCCAAATGGCTTCGCCGTCACGGCTCACGCCTACCGCTCTTTTCTGCGTGCCGGCGGAACCGATCGCAAAATCCGCGGCATCCTCAGCGATCTGAATACACGCGACCTCGATAATCTGCACGATCGTGGTTCGCGGGTGCGGCAGGCGATTTTGGCCGCCGAGTTTCCGGAGGAGCTAAAGCAAGCGATCCTGAGCGCCTATCAGGAACTCTGCGGCAGCGGACCGCGGATGCTCGACGTGGCGGTGCGTTCAAGCGCCACGGCGGAAGACCTGCCCGACGCCAGCTTTGCCGGCCAGCAAGAAACGTATCTCAACGTGCAGGGCCCGGCGGCCCTACTTGATGCCTGCCGTCGCTGCTTTGCCTCGCTGTTCACCGATCGGGCCATTTCCTACCGGGCCGACAAGGGCTTCGACCATTTCAAAATCGCCCTCTCCATCGGCGTGCAGCGGATGGTTCGCTCTGACCTGGGGGCCTCGGGCGTGATGTTTACGGTCGACACCGAGACCGGATTTCGGGATGCCGTCTTGATCAACGCCGCTTACGGGTTGGGCGAGAACGTGGTGCAGGGCTCCGTCAACCCGGACGAGTACTACGTCTTCAAGCCGACGCTCAAGCAAGGCTTTAGGCCCATCCTCAAGAAAGCGCTCGGCTCGAAGGAGTTCAAGCTCATTTACGACGTCGGCGGCAACAAGATGGTGAAGAACGTGCCGGTTCCGCCCGACGATCGTGCCCGGTTTGCTCTCAGCGACGAGGAGATTCTGGATCTGGCCCGCTGGGCGGCCATCATCGAAGACCATTACAGCCAGAAAAAAGGCGCCGACTGCCCGATGGATATCGAATGGGCCAAGGACGGGCTGACTGGCGAATTGTTCGTCGTCCAGGCGCGGCCCGAGACCGTGCAATCGCAGAAGCCGCGTGACGTGCTGGAGACCTACCGGCTGAAGAGCCGGGCGGCGGTGCTCGTCACGGGTCACAGCATCGGTGAGAAGATCGCTCACGGTCCGGTCCACGTGATCAAAAGCGTCGCCAATCTCCGCGAGTTCAAGTCCGGCGAGGTGCTCGTCACCGACAAGACCGATCCCGACTGGGAACCCATCATGAAGCTGGCAGCCGCCATCGTCACCAACCGAGGCGGGCGAACCTGCCACGCGGCGATCGTCAGCCGGGAACTGGGGCTGGCCGCCGTCGTCGGCACCGAGCGGGGCACCGAGGTGCTGAAAGACGGGCAGCACGTGACTGTCTCCTGCGCCGAGGGGGACACGGGGATCGTCTACGAGGGCAATCTCGAATACGAGATCGAACGGGTCAGCCTGACGGGCATCGGCCGGCCACACACCAAGGTGATGATGAACCTGGGCAATCCTGAAGAGGCCTTCGGCCTGTCGCTTATTCCAAACGACGGCGTCGGGCTGGCGAGGATGGAGTTCATCATCAGCAACTACATCAAGGTCCACCCGATGGCCCTGATCCAGCATGAGCATCTCGACGATCCCGAGATCCGCTCCCAGATCGACCGCGCGACGGCCGGCTACGAAGACAAGCCGCAGTTCTTCGTCGACATGCTGGCTTCGGGCGTGGGCATGATTGCCGCTGCCTTCTATCCCAAGGACGTCATCGTGCGGATGAGCGACTTCAAGACGAACGAATATGCAAACCTCATCGGCGGCCAGCGCTACGAACCGCATGAAGAGAACCCCATGATCGGCTTTCGTGGGGCCTCGCGATACTACGATCCTCGCTATCGCGACGGGTTTGCCCTGGAATGCCGGGCGATGAAGAAAGTGCGCGACGAGATGGGACTGAACAACGTGAAGCTGATGGTTCCCTTCTGCCGCACCGTCGACGAAGGACGCCGGGTCATTGCCGAAATGGCCAGGCACGGATTGCAGCAGGGCGCCAACGGGCTGGAGATCTATGTCATGTGCGAGATTCCCAGCAACGTGATCAGCGCGGCCGCCTTCGCCGAGGTTTTCGACGGCTTCTCGATCGGCTCCAACGACCTGACGCAGCTTACGCTGGGTGTCGACCGCGATTCGTCGATTGTGGCCCACGTGTTCGACGAGCGCAACCCGGCCGTGATGGACTCGATCGCCTCGGCGATTCGCTCAGCCAAGACGGCGGGACGCAAGATCGGTATTTGCGGACAGGCCCCCAGCGATTATCCGGAGTTCGCCCAGTTTCTGGTGACACGGGGCATCGACAGCATCTCTTTGAACCCTGACGCGGTCATGCGAACGACCGTCAAGATCCTGGAGATGGAACAGCAGCTACGAAAGGAAGGTGCAAGATGACGATCCAATTTACCTTTACCGATGAGGAGCGCAAGTATCTGGCGGCCCTGCTCGACTCGGTGTACCGGGACAAGCACGCCGAGGTGCGCCGCACAGAATTCTCGTCGTCGCTGCACGACCAACTGCGGCGCGAGGAGATTCTGTTGCGAGGTCTGCTGGAGAAACTGCAGGCGGGTGAAGCGGCCTGCAATGTTTGAGTAACAAGACCCGTTTACCGTGAGAACGGACTTTCCTACAGATCTAGTTTTCGAGAGAGGACCAAGGCCATGCGTAGCCTAAGACCCGAACTGAACGGCGTGCGGGCGCGCGCCCAAGGCGACGACCGCGTTTATCTGATCGACGAGGGGCGCAAACGGCTCATTCCCGATCACGACACCTACGACTCGCTCTTCATGGACTGGGGCGGAATCGTCCAGAACCTGCGGCTCGAGGAGATCGAGAGTGGACCGCCGGTTTCCAGCGGAGCCGTTCTGGCCCAAGCCAGCGGCCAGACGCCGGTGTGGCTTGTCGAGAGCGGCCACAAGCGGCGCGTCGACGGCCACCCCGAGACGATGGACAAATATCGTTTCAAATGGCCGCCAGCCAAGGTGCCGCCGATCGTGCTCGACTCGATACCGACGGGTAACCCGGTTGCGTGACGCGACGATGACCTCGCCCCCGGCCGCACAACTCGACGGCAAGCTGGTCGAGGGGGAACTCCAGCGACTGCGGTCGGAGTTCTACAACGCGTCGGTCGTTGAAGTGCGCGACGCGCACGAAGAGCTGCGAATCCTCCGCGTGCGGCCGGATGGAGAACGAGTTTCGCTCCAGGCAGGACAGTACGCAACGCTTGGCCTGGGCTCGTGGGAAGCGTGCATCGCAGGCAGCCACGACGCGCAGCCGGTCCGTCCGCAACTGATTCGCCGAGCTTACTCGGTGGCATGCTCGATGCTCGATGAAAGCAGTTCGCTGGTCCGCCTTGGCGACTGCGAATATCTCGAGTTTTATGTTGCGTTGGTGCGGGGCAAGTCGCCGGAGCTGAGGTTGACGCCACGCTTGTTCCGCTTGCAACCTGGCGACCGGCTCTACCTCGGTCCCCATGCTCACGGCCGCTACACGCTGGCCGGCGTGCAACCCGGCGATCGGGTCGTGTTTGCGGCGACCGGCACCGGCGAGGCGCCTCACAACGCGATGCTGGCCGAGTTGCTCGCATCTGGCCCGCCCCGGCCGATCGCGTCGGTCACATGCGTGCGATATCGAAAGGATCTCGCTTATCTGCGGGTGCACCGCGAGTTGGAACGGCGGTTCGCCAAGTATCGTTACTTGGGCCTCACGACGCGCGAACCCGAGAACGTCGATCCGCAAGCGTCCGGTTATGTCGGTAAACGGTATTTGCAGGAATATTTCGAGTCGGGCGATTTCGAGCGCGATTCGGGGATCGTGCTCGATCCGAAGCAAACACACGTCTATTTGTCTGGTAATCCCGCCATGGTTGGTCTGCCAACTCCTGGAGCCGCCTCCTCCGGTTCAATCAACGGCATGGTGGCGATTCTCCAGCGGCGCGGCTTTCGACTCGACGAGCCGGATTGCCCTGGGAACCTTCATTGCGAGCGATTTTGGTAATCGTGATCACTGAGCCCTATCGCTCGTTTTTGGCGCATGGCGCGCGTTCGGGCGCGCAAGTGCGCCGGGCCATCGCAGGGACGGTCAAAAAAATTAGGGTTTTCCCCCGTGATTTTGCGCCGGATGCTTCGGCATACGCCATGCTTCACTCAGATTGCAAGAGAGAGGAGAAGAACATGAGCGTTGATCTGAGCACGACTTATCTCGGCATGAAGTTGCGGAACCCGCTGGTGGTTGCCGCCTCGCCGCTTTCGATGGAGTTGTATTCGCTGGAGAGACTGGAAGCGGCCGGCGCGTCGGCGGCGGTGCTGGCGTCACTCTTTGAAGAGCAGATCGAAAGCGAGTGGTTGTCTCCCCGATCTTTGGTGGCGAACGACCGCCGGGGCTCGGCGACCGACCTGGTCAACCACCGGGAGCTGTTCGACTATAACTCGGGCCCCGACGCCTACCTGCGGCATATCACGGCGGCCAAGAAGGCGCTTTCCATTCCCATTATCGCCAGTCTGAATGGAACCTCGTCGCGGGGAGGGTGGGTCCGGTTCGCCAAACTGATGGAGCAGGCGGGGGCTGACGCCGTAGAGCTGAACATCTACTTTGTTCCGACGGCGCCGGAGTCATCCTCGGAGGCAATCGAGCGTCGGTACGTCGACCTGGTGAGCGCCGTGCGTGCGGAGATTTCGGTGCCGTTGGCCGTGAAGATCGGCCCGTATTTCACCGCTCTGCCGAATCTCGCTCAACGGCTCACGGCGGCTGGAGCCAACGGGCTGGTGCTATTCAACCGCTACCTGCAGCCCGATATCGATCTCGAGACGCTGGAAGTGACGCCCAGCCTGCTGCTCAGCAGCCGCGACGAGGTGCGCCTACCGTTGCGTTGGATCGCCATTCTGCGGGGGCAGACGACGGCCTCGCTGGCGGCAACCAGCGGCATTCATTTCGCCGAAGACCTGCTCAAGCTCTTGCTGGCGGGCGCCGACGTGGGAATGCTCGCGTCGGCACTGATCCGCAACGGGCCAGACCACCTCGGCACCATCCTCGCAGAAGTGCAACAGTGGCTGGAGCACAAGCACTTCAGCTCGGTGGAAGCGATCAAAGGTCTCTTGAGCCGGCAGCGACAGGACCCCAGCGCCTTCGAGCGGGTCAACTATATGCGCACGGTCATGTCGCTGACAAGCGAGACGGGTTAGCCCGCAGCACCGACGGCGAGCAACGCACGGCCCGGGGAAGGGAGAGGGGCCGCGATGCGGACTTCAAAGGCGGTGCCGCGGCCGGGCGTACTCTCGACGCGGATCGTCCCGCCGTGCGAGGCCACGATCGACTGGCAGATACTCAATCCCAGGCCGCTGCCCGAGACGCCCGACTCACGCTGTCGGGACTTGTCGCCGCGGTAGAATCGCTCGAACACGTGCGGCAGATCTTCCGGCGAAATGCCCATGCCGGTGTCGCTCACGACGAGAACGGCCTCTTCCCGCGCCGCGTCGTGCCGCAAGCTGATGCTCAGACGCCCACCGGGCGGCGTGAATTTGAGACCGTTGTCGATCAGGTTATTGACCACTTGCCGCAGCCCTCCGGCCTCACCCAGGACGACGATCGGACAATCCGCGTCGGCGGTGAGCTCCACGCTCCGCTCTTCGGCCACCCCGCGGAACATCTCCAGCGACGTGGCAACGATCTGGTCGAGACGGACCGGGTCGTAAACCGTGCGTTTCTCCTCGCTGTCGTGCTCGGCCAAGAGCAGAAGTTGATTTACGAGCACTCCCAGGCGGCTGCATTCGTCGACGATCTCGCACAGCAGCTCCTGGTATTCCTGCGGCGAACGAGGGGCGTTCAGCGCCACTTCGGCCGAGCTCTGAATGGCCGCCAGCGGTGAGCGCAACTCGTGGGCCGCGTCGGCCACGAAGGCGCGGTTCCGTTCGAGATAGTCGGCAATCTGGTCGAGAAAGTGGTTGATCGTGATCGAGAGCTGGTCGAGTTGATCGCCCGTGCCGCGGATCGGCAGGCGTTCGTCCATGTGGCTGGGCCGCAGCCTGGCCGCCGTATGGATGATGCCCTCCAGCGGATGCGTCGCGCGGCCCGCCAGCCAGAAACCACCCAGCGGAGCCAGCACCAGCACGGCCGCGCCCGCGATCGTCATCAGGTGGGTGACCACGGCCACGTCGTTGTCGATTCCTGCCAGCGAGGCGCCGATGCGTACCGTGAAATAGGGCACGCCGCCCCCGCCGAATCGATTGCGGTAAATCCGGTAGCCTTCCGCCGTGGCCAGCAACTCGCCAGAGCGCCGCGGAACCGAGTGCACCAGCGGCACGGCCTTCGTTTCCTGGATCACGTTGTCTCGCTCGTCCAGGAGTTGAACGAATAGGTCGAGGTGGCGGTGGACGGCCGCCTTGACGACGATTTGCTGGTAGACCGGCTCCATGTCCGGATACGATTGCAAGACGGCCCGCGCCAGTTCCTCGGCGTCTTCGCGAAGCTGCGCGTCCATGTCTCCTTGGAGCGTGTGCCGCAGCCCTTGACGCACGCCGATGAACGCCCCGACGACCGTGAGCAGCACGACCGCCGTATTCCACGCCGTCAGGCGAAACCGTAGGGAACGGAAGGCGCCGCTAAGTCGCCCGAATCGCATAGCCGCGTCCCCGCACGGTCTGGATCAAGGAATCCTGGAATTTCTTCTCGAGCTTTCCGCGGAGACGGTTGACGTGCACCTCGATGACGTTCGTCGTCCCTTCCCAGTCGGAGTCCCAGAGGTGCTCGCAGAGCATCTTCCGCGTGACCACCTGGCCGGCGTGACGCATGAGCAGCTCCAGCAGGCTGAACTCGGTGGGAGTCAGGTCGACTTCTTCGTCCCCCCGGTGCACGCGGCGCGTGGTGAGGTCGAGCGTCAGGTCTTTCACTTGCAAGACGGCCGCGGGACGGTCGACGCTGCGGCGGCAAACGGCCTCCAGCCGGGCCATCAGCTCGGCGAAAGCGAACGGCTTGACGACGTAATCGTCGGCGCCGGCGTTGAGTCCGGTCACACGTTCTTCCACGGAGCCCAACGCGGTGAGCAAGATGACGGGGGTGCGGATCCCTTGCCTGCGGAGCTGGCGTAGCACGTCCAGTCCCGGCATCTCGGGAAGCATCAGATCGAGCACGATCGCGTCGAAGCGTTGGCTGGTGGCCAGGGCCAGACCCTTATCGCCCTGCTTGGCCCAAACGCAATTCTGCCCCGCCTCGGTGAAGCCTTGGCGCAGAGCTTTGCCGATAACCGGGTCGTCTTCAATGACTAGCAGTTCCACCGGAGTGTACCTGAGGTGTTGTCAGAGGGGGGGAGCGGCCGCAAAAAGGATGCGTCGGCGCACCCTTTCGTTGTCGCCCGCGTTGCTGGTTCTCGTTGTGGATTATACCGCGCGCGGCCTTGGCAGAGGGACGGCGAAAGAGGGGCATTTCGTATAAATGCCCAGGAATCTTGCCGTTTTTTAACCTTTCCCGGCCCCCTGGACGCTCGGAGACAGTCTCGCAGCCCGTCTCGGCTCTGCCGTGACAACCGACGTGGGGCCTTATATCATGGTTGCTGTTCGGCGTTCATGACGCGCCCGCCGAATCTCGCTGCCCTTGCCAGGGTTTGGCGGCTTTGATTGGAATAAGGAATGCAAAACAGGGCCGAGCACGGCGAATGCAACTGACCGTTCAGGATGTTTGCCGCTTGATGAGCGTCGGCGAGCGGACGGTTCGCCGCTGGATCGACGAAGAGCGGCTTCCCGCTCATTGCGTCGGCGGACTCTACCACTTCAATCGCTCGGAGCTGTTCGAGTGGGCCACGTTGCGCCGGCTTCCGGTTCCCCCTGAACTGCTGGATGCGCCTCCGGCCGCCCAGGGTATCGAGCACACGCTGGCCGATGCGCTTTCTGCGGGGGGAATCTTCTACGATGTGCCGGGGGACGATGTCGCAACCGCCTTGCGATCGGTCTTGGAGCGGATGCGGCTTCCCGAATCGCTCGACCGCGAGATGCTGCTACAGATGTTTCTCTCGCGGGAAGGTCTCGGGTCTACCGCCGTAGGCGACGGCATCGCCATCCCCCACCCACGCTATCCGGTCGTGCTCGGCGTGTCGGGGCCGCAGGTGACGCTCTGTTTCTTGAAGCGGGCCATCGACTTTAAGGCCCGCGACGGTCGGCCCGTCGACACGCTCTTCGTAATGGTGTCGCCCACGGCCCGCTGGCACACGATGCTCATCACGCAGGTTGCCAAGGCGCTTTCCGACTCGCGCTTCCGCCAACTCGTCACGAGCAAGGCGGGAGCCGATCAGATTCTGGAAGCATCGCGGGCCTTCCACTTTGGCTGCGCGAATGGCGCCCGTCCGAGCGAAGGCACCTCGTGATGTCCGCGGTCTACACCCTATCGACGCCGTTGCGACCCGGAGACCGGGTCGACACAGCCGACATCCCGCTGGCGGACGTGGCCGACTTCCGTCAGTCGGTGATCGAGGCGACCGAGCGCGGCCGCCGCCTGTCCGCGCTCTTCGGCTGCCAGGTTGAGGGAGCCGCGGGCTCAACGCATGCTATCCGACTCTACGCCATCCTCACCGACGATCAGGACGGCACCTGGTCGGCGGTGTCGGCCGACGTGGGCGAGGAGTACCCCGCCCTCACGCCCGACTGTCCGCAGGCCCACTGGTTTGAGCGAGAGGTCGCCGAACAATGGGGGGTGGTGCCGCGTGGGCATCCCTGGCTCAAGCCGATCCGTTTCCACCCCTCCTATCGGCCCGGGCATGACGCCTGGTCTCGCGCCGTCGGCGACAAGATCCTGCCCGGCGTCACCGATTTCTTTCAGGTGGCCGGGCCGGAGGTGCATGAGGTGGCGGTAGGCCCCATTCACGCCGGCGTGATCGAGCCGGGGCACTTTCGTTTTCAGTGCAACGGCGAGCAGGTCTTTCATCTGGAGATCTCGCTCGGCTATCAGCACCGCGGCATTGAACGCGCGCTTGTCGGTGGTCCCGACAAACGCACCATCCACTACATGGAGACGCTGGCCGGTGACACCTCCATCGGCCACGCCACGGCCTACTGCCAGGCGGTCGAAGCGCTGGCCGGTTGCTCGGTGCCGCTGCGGGCCAGCGCGCTGCGCGGAATCGCCCTGGAACTGGAGCGGCTGGCGAACCACGCGGGCGATCTAGGCGCCCTCGCAGGAGACGTAGGCTTTCTGCCCACGGCTTCGTTCAACGGTCGGCTGCGAGGAGACTTCCTCAACGCCAGCGGCCTGATTTGCGGCAGCCGCTTCGGACGCGGCATGGTGCGTCCCGGCGGTATCGTCTTCGACGTCGACGAGCACTGCGTCGAAACGCTGATACAGCGCCTCACTCAGACGCTGGCCGAGGTCGAGGGCTCGATCGACTTGCTCTGGCGATCGCCGTCGGTGCAGGCCCGCTTCGAGAACACGGGCGCCGTGCCTCGCCGAACGTGCGACGCTTTGGGGCTGGTGGGGGTGGCGGCCCGCGCCTGCGGCGTCTACCGCGACGTGCGGCACGATTTTCCGCACGGCATCTTCCGCTTCAACCAGATTCCGGTCTCGACCTGCGGCAGCGGAGACGTCTTCGCCCGCGCCTACGTGCGCGGCCTGGAGATCCAGCGGTCGGGCGCGTTTGTGCTCGAACAACTTCGGTCGTTGACATTGGGTGCGATTCGCGCGGACGTGCACCCGCTCGCTCCCGACGCGCTGGCCGTCTCTCTCGTCGAGGGATGGCGTGGCGAGATTTGCCACGTCGCCGTCACCGACGGCAACGGGCGCTTCGCCCACTATAAGGTGGTCGACCCGTCGTTCCACAATTGGATGGGGCTGGCCATGGCCCTGCGCAATCAGCAGATTTCCGATTTTCCGCTGTGCAACAAGAGTTTCAATCTCTCCTATTGCGGCCATGATTTGTAGATCTCGCTCCAGGTCTCCATGCTGAAGATCATTCAAGAACGGATTCGCCAGGGCCATCGGACCTCGACCTATCCGGAGACGGCGCCGACGGTGTCCGATCGTTTCCGGGGGCGCCCGACCGTCGACGCCACCAAGTGTGAGGACGGTTGCCGAGCCTGCGCCGAGGCTTGCCCGACGGGTGCCATCGAAGCGGGGGACGGCAAATTGCGGCTCGATCTGGGCAGATGTCTCTTCTGCGTCGACTGCACACAGTCGTGCCCCACCGGCGCGGTGCGGTATCAGCCGGAATATCGCATGTCGACGAATCGCCGCGAGGATCTGATCCTCGACGGCCAGCGCCCGGCAGAACTCGCACGTGAACTCGATGAGCGGACGCGGCGGCTCTTCGGCCGCTCTTTGAAGCTGCGGCAGGTCAGCGCCGGCGGCTGCAACGGCTGCGAGGCCGATACCAACGTCCTCACGACGTTGGTGTTCGACTTGGGCCGCTTCGGCATCGACTTTGTCGCTTCGCCACGCCACGCCGACGGCCTCTTGATCACCGGGCCGGTGACGGAGAACATGCGCGAGGCGCTCTTACTGTGTTACGAGGCGGTGCCTCCGCCCAAACTCGTCATTGCGGTGGGGGCCTGCGCAATCGCCGGCGGGCCATACATCGGCCACTCGCTGGTCGCCAGCGGTGCCGATTCCATCCTGCCCGTCGACCTCTATGTACCCGGCTGTCCGCCCCATCCCTGGACGATTCTCGACGGGCTGCTACGGTTACTCGGTCGGCTCCATGGCCCGACGAAAGATCTTGCCGCACCGGCAGAAACGGCATAACGCGCAGGACGGTCAACGCAGGTCCGGCTCCTGTCGGTATTGTCAGGCTAGAAAGGCCCGACCTGCGCACGAGCGCGGTCAGTTGGCCTTTACGGACGGGCTATCGTGCGAAATAATAGTGACGGGTTGGAGGGCGCAAACCTCGCCGTCATTGGCGGTTGGAACGACGATTTGCCCTTCTGCCCAGGAACGACCCATCAGCTCAGGCCAAGGGCAAATCGCGCAAGGCGAAGAGTGAAACTACGCTTTGCGCCAAACATGGCGTGGCTGGTGTTTGGTTTTCGTTCGGCTGCCAAGCTGCACCACGCCGGCCCATTCGCCTTTGGCGGCCGAACGCTGGCCAAGATCGGCGCGTGACGCGCCCGTCGGCGTGCGTGTTGGCCCCTTGTAGCGTCGTTTTTGCCGACCGGCAGGACGCTGCAGACTGAACGAGTTCGTCGGTTTTGTTGACAGGGTTCTGATTCAGGGAGTTGGGAATGGCTCAGGCCGAGATTGTTCCCGTTGGCAACGACTTCGATCCGGCCGAAACATCGGAATGGATCGAATCACTTCAGTACGTACTCGAGACCAAGGGCCCGGAACGGGCCAGGTATCTGCTTTCGGTTCTCGACGAGCTGGCGAGCCGCAACGGGGTCGAGCTGCCGTTCGCCATCAACACGCCGTACATCAACACGATCCCCGCCGCCGAGCAACCGGTCTATCCGGGCAACCGCGAGACCGAGCGGCGGATCAAGAGCATCGTCCGCTGGAACGCCATGGCCATGGTGTCGCGGGCCAACCATCTTCCGTATGGGCTGGGGGGACATATCTCCACCTACGCCTCGGCGGCGACGCTTTACGAGGTGGCCTTCAACCACTTTTTCCGTGGCAAGGGGGACGACTACTCCGGCGACATCATCTTCTTTCAGGGGCACGCGGCCCCCGGCATGTACGCCCGCGCCTATCTGGAGGGCCGGCTGACGGAGCAACACCTCATCAACTTCCGCCAGGAGCTGGCGGAAGGGGGCGGCTTGTCGAGCTACCCGCATCCCTGGCTGATGCCCGGCTTCTGGGAGTTTCCCACCGTGTCGATGGGGCTGGGGCCGATCATGGCCATCTACCAGGCCCGTTTTGCCAAGTACCTCACGGATCGCGGTATCAAGGACACCGGCGGCCGCAAAGTGTGGGCCTTCCTGGGCGACGGCGAGTGCGACGAGCCTGAGTCGCTGGGCGCCATTACGCTGGCGGCGCGCGAAAAGCTGGACAACCTGATCTTCGTCATCAACTGCAACCTGCAGCGGCTGGACGGGCCGGTGCGCGGCAACGGCAAGATCATTCAAGAATTGGAGGGGGCGTTCCGAGGGGCCGGTTGGAACGTGATCAAAGTCATCTGGGGCGACGACTGGGACGTCCTGCTCGACAAGGACAAGAATGGTCTCCTCGTGCAGCGGATGGGCGAAGTCGTCGACGGCGAGTTTCAGAAATACACCGTTATGCCGGGGAGCTACATCCGCGAGAATTTCTTCGGCAAATATCCGGAACTGCTAGAACTGGTCAGCCACGTCTCCGACGAGAAGCTTCGCACGTTGCGGCGCGGCGGGCACGATCCCGAAAAAGTCTACGCGGCCTACAAGGCCGCGATGGAGACGGTCGGCAAGCCGACGGTGATCCTGGCCAAAACGATCAAGGGATACGGTCTGGGTGAAGCGGGCGAAGGCCGCAACATCACCCACCAGCAGAAAAAGCTGAACGAAGACGAGTATCGCGAATTTCGCAGCCGTTTCGGCATTCCGATCTCCGACAGCGACGTGGCCGAGGCGCCGTTTTACCGGCCTGCGGAAGACAGCCACGAGATGCGGTATCTGCTTGAGCGGCGCCAGGAGCTGGGCGGCTTCGTGCCGACCAGAATCGCCAAGGCGAATCCGCAAAAGATGCCCCGCATCGACGAGTTCCCCGATTCGCTCACGTCTAGCGGCGATCGCGAAGTGTCGACCACAATGGCCTTCGTAAAGCACTTCGGCCGGCTCCTGAAGCACAAAGAGATCGGAAAGTACCTGGTGCCGATCGTGCCCGACGAGTCGCGCACCTTCGGCATGGATCCTCTCTTCCGGCAGTGCGGCATTTACGCTCACACGGGGCAGCTCTACGAGCCGGTCGACAGCGAGCAGTTCCTCTATTATCGCGAAGCCAAGGACGGACAGATTCTGGAGGAGGGGATCACCGAAGCCGGATCGATGTCGTCGTTTATCGCGGCGGGGACCGCCCACACGACCCACGGCATCAACATGATTCCGTTCTTCATTTATTACTCGATGTTCGGCTTCCAGCGGATCGGCGACCTGATCTGGGCAGCCGCCGACGCCCGTTGCCGCGGCTTTCTATTGGGAGGCACGGCGGGCCGTACCACGCTCAACGGCGAGGGGCTGCAGCACGAAGACGGGCACAGCCATCTGTTTTCGATGGCCTATCCTACGGTCCACTCGTACGATCCGGCTTACGCCTACGAAACGGCCACCATCGTCATGGACGGCCTGCGGCGGATGTATGAAGAATGCGAAGACTGTATCTATTACATCACGCTCTACAACGAGAACTACAAGATGCCCGCCATGCCCGACGGAGTGACGGAAGGCATCGTGAAAGGAATGTACAAACTGTCGGTGGTTGATGGGAAACAGCCCGGCCAAAACCAGCCGCGCGTGCAGCTCTTCGGCAGCGGGCCGATCCTGCGCGAGGTGCTGCGGGCCCAGCAACTCTTGGCCGACAGATATCAGGTGTCGAGCAACGTCTGGAGCGTGACGAGTTACACCGAGTTGCGCCGCGAGGCGCAGGCGGCCGCGCGGTGGAACATGCTGCACCCGAACGAGAAGCCGCGCCGCTCGTATCTGGAAGAAGTTCTGGCCAACGAAGAGGGGCCGTTCGTGGCCAGCTCGGACTACGTGCGGGCCGTGCCCGAGCAGATCTCGCCCTGGGTGCCGGGCGGACTGCTCGCCATGGGAACCGACGGTTTGGGGCGCAGCGACACGCGCGAACGGCTGCGGCGGCACTTCGAGGTCGATGCCGAATGCATCACGCTGGCTGCCTTGACGAAGTTGGCCGAACAGGGGAAATTCGATCGCGCCAAATTGGGCGAGGCGATTTCCCACCTGGGCATCACCCCCGACAAGATGGACCCGCAGTTTGCTTAGAGTGCGAGAGCTGTCTTTGATCTCTCATCTCGGCCTCTGTCCGTTCCCCGTAAACTAGAATATTTCAATGGATTTCAAGCTACCGGATCTGGGTGAGAACATCGAGGCGGGCGATATCGTGAGCGTACTCGTTCACGAAGGGGACGAGATCCAGGCCAATCAAGGGGTCGTCGAGGTCGAGACGGGCAAGGCCACCGTTGAGCTGCCGTGTCCCCAAGCGGGCAAAGTGACCAAGGTGCACGTCAAACCGGGCCAGACCGTGCCCGTGGGGGGCGTGCTTCTCTCCATCGATGCCAAGGAGGGAGCGGGGGCGAAGGCCCCTAAGCCCGCTGCGAATCGCGACGCCGCGGAGAAGGCCGAGACGCGCGCGGCGTCTGACGGACCACCGGCGAAAGCCGGGCCGGCTACCAGACCCGCCGCCGCCGAGCAGCCAGCCCCCGTTGCGGTCAAGGAAGAACCACGTCCTGCGCCGGAGCTAGCGCCGGCCCGGCCGTCCACCAACGGAGGTGCCTCGCGTGCCGCGCCGGTCGCCGAACGAGATGAGTCGGCGCCCGCCGCGCCGGCTGGCCCGGCCACGCGCCGGCTGGCCCGCGAACTGGGTGTCGATCTGGGGCGCGTCTCGGGCAGCGGCCCCGGCGGACGCATTACCGAAGAGGACGTGAAGAAAGCGGTTCGCGAGTCGACGCTCCACGCGCCCATGCCCTCGAAGCGCACGGCGTTGATCCCTGACGCCACACCCAGCCAGGACCACTACGGGCCGACGCAGGTCCAGCGATTGCCCAAGATCCGCAAGACGATCGCCCTGAATATGGCCCGGTCGTCGCAAACGATTCCGCACGTCACCAACTTCGACGATGCCGACATCACCGAACTGGAGCAGATTCGCAAGGGGAGTATGGCCGACTACGTCGGCACGGAAGTGAAGCTCACCATGATGGCCTTTGTGATGAAGGCCGTGGCCCACTCTCTGCAACTCCACCCCACGATCAACGCCTCGCTCGACCTGGAAAACGAACAGATCATCTACAAGGATTACGTGAATCTGGGCGTGGCCGTCGATACACCGCGTGGACTGGTCGTGCCCGTCCTGCGAGAAGTCGACCGGCTCACGATCCCACAGATTGCCCAGTCGCTTACCGACATATCGACGCGCGCCCGCAACAACCAGTTCGGCATGGACGACATGCGCGGCGGCACGTTTACGATCAGCAACCTGGGCGCCATTGGCGGCATTTATTCGACGCCGATCATCAACCCGCCCGAAGTGGCCATCCTCCTGATTGGCCGCTCGCGTAAGCTGCCGGTAGTGCTGGAGAACGACGAGGTCAAGGTGCGGCTGATGATGCCCTTGAGCCTCTCCTACGATCACCGGCTGGTTGACGGTGCGACGGCCGCTCGCTTCCTCAACGAAGTGAAGAACTACCTGCAAGTTCCCGGCAGATTGCTGTTGGCGACCTGAAGATGGAATACCTCCGCATTGCGTTCGAGCAGTTGCCGGTGGCCATCGTCAATGCCCGTGGAGAAAGATTCTCGTTGCGGGAGCATCTGGAAGAGACGGAGCACAACGTGGAAGACGTGTTGCTCTGTCTGCAGGCGCTGCGTGTTGAGGACGTGCCGGCCATCACCTGGAACTGGGAAGAAAACGCCTGGCACCCGGAGTTGCTCGACGACGAGCACTATCCGCAGTATTTCCGGCAGCAGACGACGCCGCACAGCGCCCGCTACCACGCGATCTGGTCTGTGCCCCTTTGCAAGCGCGACGTGAGCACCGTGTGGCGCGACGGCGAGCGATATCTGCAGGGGCACGGTCGCCAGGTGTTGGTGTTCGATTACAAGCTCGATTTGAATGCCTCGCCCGAGGGCGAGCAATGCCTGACGCACGATTCGATCCGCGTGTCCGTCGGATTGCACGAAGCGACACCGTTACGACAGGCCTTCGCCAGCGCCCAGGGGAACCGGATTAAGGTCGACGCTCCGCTCTTGGTTACCCTCTGCCAATGGATCGACGAGCTGAACTCCTACCTGCCTCTCGAACGGCAGGTGGCCAACGTACTTCAGCGGCGCGCCCAGCGCCATGAAGACTTGAACCTGCACAGCAACGAGTAAGAGCGGTAGCCGCGAAGATTCCCTCTCCCTTCGGGAGAGGGCTGGGTGAGGGCGGTTTGCGAATCCCAGCGGTCTCCACCCGCGCGGTTCAATGCGCTCGTGAATCGCCTCGTGCCGGTCGGCACCAAAGTCGGGAAAACCACTGGCTATTGCCAGCCGGTACACAGCGTGTGGCAAGGCTCGCGGCAACAGCCAAACATCCCACGAAGATCGACTGAGACTCGGAGAGAAATGCGGGTTGGCGAACCGCCTGGTGCTCCAAACCGCCCTCACTCTAGCGCTCTCCCGAAGGGAGGGGGGACCACACACGCGCCTACCCCAGCCCTAGGAGTCCCAGCAACTCGTCCTGGCAGCGGTAGTCGCCGATGATCACGTCGGCGCCGGCCCGCAACAACCGCTGACGTTTCCAGGCGTTGACGCCCGAACGCGTTTCTTCTTCGCTGGCGACTCCGACGGCCACGCCTCCCACGCGGCGGGTCTCTTCGATCTCCACGAAGCCGTCGCCGAACGCCAGCAGTTCGTCTCCCGCCACCCCCATCTCTTGGATCATCCGTTCGATGATCATCGCCTTGGAAAAGTCGCGATGGTTGTCCAGGGCGCCGTAGACGCGCGGCCCGAAAAACCCCTCGAGCCGCAGCGCCCGCAACTCGTCCTCGACGTACTTCAGGTCAGTGCCGGAAGCAAGCCACAGCGTGAGGCCGAGGCCCCTCAAGCGCTCGAGCAATCGGTGAGCGCCGGGCACGGTCAGCTCTTCGGGATCGATCGTGCCGTCTTTCAGGCCGGCTACCCGATGGCTGATCTGCTCCCACAGCAGGTCGTGGTACTGGTGCTTGTACTCCAGCGGTGTTCGCGGCTCTCCCCCCCGCAGCTCCACCTCCTCGACGAGCTGCATCATCTGGTAAATCGTCTGTTTGCCGTTGAGCCGCATGACGAACTCTTCGACGTGCGCGTGCAGTTGCGAGGCAGATTCCTGCGTGCCGGTGGCCGCCAGCACGTCGACCATCATGGGAATCATCACGTTCTGCCAATTGCGGCGGACGAGTGACAGGGTTCCGTCGAAATCGAAAAGAACCGCGCGGAATCTCCCGCGCACAAAGCCGGGGCGAACGAGCTCGATCGGGTCGGCGGAAATGGACATAGGCAGTTTCGTGGTTTTCTATCGTCCCAGCAGGTGTTCCAGAATATGAAGCTCAAGCCCTTCGTAATCCCGGTCGCGGCGGAAACTCTCCACCTTGGCGGCGTCGACCGTCCTGGCCAGGGTCAGCAACCGCTGGAACATCTGCAGACTGTTGGCCAGATGGCGGGTCTCGTCGGCTTGCTTTGTGGTGCGCATCGCCTTCACGTCGAGGCCAACGACCCCAATGTCGTAGTAACCAGCCCGATCGAGGACCCACACCTGGTTGAACGCCCGGCGCAGGTCGACCGAGCCGAAGGTCTTATCCTGATCGTACTTCAAACCGTTCTGGTCGTTGAGGTGTACGCCCCATAATTTGCCGTGCCAGAGGGCATAGGCCATGTCGTCGCCAGGATCGAGCCCGGCCAGAATGCTATGGGCGCTCTCGATGAGCACTCCCACCCGGCTGGGGTCGCTGACCCGGTAGCACAACCCCATAAAATGCCCGACCGTGGGGCAATAGGCCTGGTCCATCGGTTCGTTGGGCTTCATCTCGCCCACGATGCGAATGTTGGGGTCGTACTCCAACATGTCGTTTACCGCGTCGACGAGCAGGCCGATCGAGGCCGTGGCGTCCTTCGACTCGCGGATGTACGTCCCCTCGCGGGCCGGCCACAAGACCATCAGATCGATGTCGAGCATGTTGGCGATGTCGATCGCCCTCCGCGAGCGGTCGCGAGCATAGCGCCGGGCGGCGGCGCTGTTGGAGGTATAGGCTCCGTCGATCGTTCGCGGGTCTTCCCAAAGCCGCGGGGCAATAAACTCGCCTTTAAGTCCCTCGCCGCTTAAGAGTTGCTTGACCTTGGCCACGCCCCGGGCCGTTTGGGCCGCATCCCAATCGGCCGGCACGACATCGTCGTCGTGCAACTGCACGTAGTCGAAGCCCAGCTTCTTATACTCGCGTACCTTCTTGGCGAATTGCACTTCCTTGCGGACCACTGGTCCAAACGGGTCGGCACCCATGGAAATGTTCCAGGGACCGAAGCTGAAGCGATACGTGCCGGGCTTTTTGGCCATAGATGTTGAACTCCAAGCAGGATTTGGGCGTTGTCAGCGAGTCCGTAGTGTAAGAACGGCTTTCGCCACGGGAAAGGGGGAGAAGCCGTCGGCCAGGCCAGGTCGCCCGGGCGCTCCGTGACGCGCCTCTCGCCTGCCCTCCGGTTGTCGGCCCAGGCCCTAAGCCGGCGCAGTCGCCCCGCCGGATGACGAACCGACGACAAAGTCCCTCGCGGCGAGCACATGCCGCACCAGATCGTGCATCTGCGGCACGTCGGTGAAGGGAGAAAGAACGTACGACTTCAGGGCGGCGATCGGCGTACCGAAGTCGGAGTGCCGATAGCAATCGGTCATCGAAATGGCGATGCCTCTTCCCGCAGTTGCTTCCGACCACACTCGCCTGAAGACGGCCCGATTGAACTCGTTGATCTGCCGGACCTCAACTTGAAAATCGGGATCGCTGAATTCACGGGGACCCGCCGTCCCTTTGTCGACGCCTGGCGGATAAACACGAAACAACGTCACCGGGCCGACATTTCGCCCATTCATCACGGCCAACTCCGGTTGATCCTCGATCTGGCCCCGCAGCGCCTGCGCCATCTCGACGGCGTGGCCGATCAACACGCGCAATCCCTCCTTGCCCAGCAGCAACAGGTTGGCCAGGGCCGACATCGGCCCCAGGCCGTTGCGCGTGGTTTCGAGCGTAAACGTTCCCGGATGATGTTGGCCCGCCTGGAACAGATAGGGCATGGTCGAGCGGGGCCGGCGAATCAGGTCGAAATCGCTTGCCGCACGAAACAGGGCCAGGGACGAAACGTACGGCACGTAGCCGGTCTTATGAAAGTCGATGCCGATCGAATCGGCCAGGGCCAACGAACGCATCCGCTCGGCGGCGGTGGCCAGTGCGCCGAGCGTCGGCGCGGCAAAACCGAGCGGGTTGGCCTCGAAATCGTAGTCGGCGAAGACCGACCAGGCCCAGCCGATCACGGCGTCGGCATGGATGTGGGGACGATACTCCAGCGAGAACTCCCGCGACAGGTCATCGCGCAGCGAGCGAATGGCCGAAAGGTCGTCGATGCCGAAAGCGTCGGTCGTGCCCGTCGTGGCCACAATAGCAGCGATTCGCTTCCCTTGACTCAAGACGGACCTTCCCGCGACGGCGAGCGCATCGACGCAAACCGCGTTGTCGGCCCCCGTGGATACGCGGATCACGTGCTCCTGGCCGATGCCCAGCCAACCCGCGACGTTCACGGCCGAGTAGTGGCTCTCGTCGGAGGCCAGCACGACGGCCCCCTGGGTGAGGCCCGCCTGCGACGAGCCGGGCAGCGCCTTTTCCAGCCCGACTTTGACGCCGTACAGCAGGCAGCCGGTTCCGCCGAACGTGAAAACGCCCCCGGCCGAGTCTGGATCGTAGCCCAGCAGATCGGCCGCCATGGCCACCACGCGCTCCTCCGCCGCGGAAACGCCCCGAGCGCTCTCCTCGCTGCACAGGTTGGGGTTGAACATCGCCGCCAGCAGCACGCCCAGAATGCCGGCAATCGACGGAGGCGGCACGACGTTGATCTGGCTTAGGGGGTGCCCCCAGATCTGCATCCCCTCAAAATGCTTGACCAGTTCGGGGATAACGTCCTCCAGCGGCCGCCCTTGCTCGACGAACCGCGCCTTCCGCGCCGCCGCAAAATCGGGCTCGACCGGACGGCCAAGGATGGGAGACTGCCCTTTCAATCGGTCGACCTGGTCGAGAGCCCGCAGCACCGAGAAGGCGACGTAGGCGTCGTGTACCGGATCGGAAACGGGCTGAGGGAACTGCTTACGCAGTGCGGCCAGGATCTCGCTGTAGTGCATGTGTAGGGTGGGACGAGCGGGCGGGTCGCAGCGGAACGGTCCGGGTTGGTGGGACTTGCAAGCTGGTCCCACCCACTTTCCTTCTCAAAGGCGCAGGCGCGCGTCGTTCACGCGCCTCACTTGCGCGAAATCTTCCAGAGATGGGCGTCGCTGCGGAAGTATAGAGCTCCGTCCGACGCCGCGGGAGAGGCCAGAATCGGCTCGGCAAAATCGAATTGCGAGACGACCTTGCCGCTCGTTCCGAGCAGCACCACCTGGGCCAGGCCCTTGTCGTTCACGCAGTACAGATGGTCGCGGGCAACCAGCGGCGTGGCCCAGAAGGGACCCGTCACCCGCACCCGCCACAGGATGTCGCCCGTCTCAGCGTCGGCGCAGCTCAACGCCGGCGCCCCGTTGATCGTGTAGACGTAGCCACCCGCGATGATCGGGCTGGAGTTGGCCGGACCAAGCTTGTTGTCTTGCCAGGCGACTTGGGGTTTACCATCGGTTGAGATCGTCAGGGCCGTCAGCCCCCCGGCTGGTACATAGACGTGTTTACTGTCGGCGACGACCGACGGGATCACGGCGCAGCCCGCGACGTGTTCCCAAAGCTGCTTGCCGCTGCGCGGCTCGTGGGCCGTCAGCCGCCCTGGCGACTGCAACAGCACCACCGGACCGCCGGGGGAAGGATAGACGGCCGGCGAAGCCCAGTTCATGGCGCGGCCCCGGTCTTGCCGCCAGCGCGAAAGACCTGAATCGAGGTCGATGCCGGCGGCGAACGACTCGCCCAGGTTTTCGACCTGCACGACGACCGTGTCGTCGATGATGAGGGGCGAAGACGCCATGCCGACGTCGTTGGCCGACGTGGGACTGTCGTACCCCAGGCCGCGCAGCCAGAGAACGTTGCCGGCGAGGTCGAGGCACAGCAAATCGTTCGAAGAATAGAAAGCCACGATGTGCCGGCCGTCGGAGGCGGGGGTGGGCGCCGCCACGGCCATCGTGGGATGGCAAAAGGTGCGGCCCGTGGCCCAGATCTGCCGTTCCCAGCGGCGCCGGCCGCTGGCGGCGTCGAACGCCAGCACGTGCAACCGATCGTGCTTGAACCCGCTCGATGCCGTAACGACCACCAGGTCGCCCACGACGATCGGGCTTGAAACGCCATGTCCCGGCAGGTCGACGGTCCAGGCAATCTTGCCGTCGCCCCCTTCGTCCCAGCCGGTGGGCAGCGCCGCCTCGGCGGCCTCGCCGGCCGTTTCGTTGCCGCGGAACTCTCGCCAGTCGCCCGATGCCTCGTGCAACGCGCCGGCGCAAACGACGAGCGACAAAAATCCTGGCCAGAGAACAGCGTGGCGTACGGCGAGCATAGGATCTATTTCGGCAATTGCTTCTCGGTGGGCGGCTTGATGTTTTGCCAACCTTCGCCGCTGAGGGCCTTGAGGAACGACACCAAGTCGCTCTTGTCCTGCTTGGTCAGCTTAAGCGGCTTCATACGCTGGTCGAGATACTTGTTCTTGATGCCCCCCCGATCGTAATGCTCGACCACTTCCTCGAGCGTTTTGAAGCGGCCGTCGTGCATGTAGGGGCCGGTGTGCTCGATCTCCCGCAACGTCGGAGTTTTGAAAGCGCCTTTCTCTTCCTCCCGGCCGGTCACGATGTAGCGGCCCAGGTCGGGATCTTTCTTGTCCATGCCGATGCCGATGTTGGCGAACGAGCCGTCGGTGAAATTGAAGCCGATGTGGCAACTGTCGCACGTCGCCTTCTTGTAGAACACGTCCATTCCCCGAATTTGCGCTTCGGTCATGGCATCCTTCTCGCCGTTCTCGTAGCGGTCGAAGGGAGCGTTGCCCGAATAGACCGTGCGCTCGAACGTGGCGATCGCCTTGGCAACGTGGTTGATATCGAGCTTGTCGGTGTCGAACACCTTTTTGAAGCGGCTGACGTAGCCAGGCACGGCCTTCAATCGCGACACACTTCCCTCGTGGGCCTTGTCGGCCTCTTTCTCCAGGGTCATCTCAATCGGGTTCGCAATGGGACCCTTGGCCTGTTCTTCCAGCGACTCGGCACGGCCATCCCAGAACTGCAGAGTGCTGTAGAAACGGTTGATCACGGTCGGCGCGCTGCGGCCCCCTTTCTGCCCTTTAATGCCGATCGACACGGCCGAGCCGTCGGTGAACGCCTTCTCCGGCGCGTGGCAACTCGCGCACGACACCGTCAGGTCACCTGACAGGCGCTTGTCAAAGTAAAGCAGCCATCCGAGCTCGGCCTTTTCTTTGGCGTAGGGGTTTTCTTCGGGCCAGGGTAGCTCGGGCAAACCCAACGGCGGCTTAGGCGGCTTCTCTGGAAAATCCTGCGCGGCGGTATGACTTGCCACGAGCGCCAACGTCCCCGTCAGAACCACAAAGCGAATGATGCCAATCATGGGTGTCGATCTTAAGAGTTTTGGTCCCCTCTCCCTTCGGGAGAGGGTTAAGGTGAGGGCGGCCGGAATTGCGTTTGGGCGGGACGACGCGAGTGGATCGTGAGTGCGAATTCAATTAGCTCGGCTCGCAGCTAAGGCAAGGCTCCTTAGTCCTTCAAACCGCCCTCGCCCCGGCCCTCTCCTGGAGGGAGAGGGAGAGGGGGAGAGAGCAATCCATGCCGACCCTCTCAAACGCTCCCCTATTTCTTGGCCGGCTTAGCCGTACCGGTGATGTAGATCGCCTTCTGTCCGGCTACCTCGGTCGCCGTGCCGTGCACCTTGACGATCTCGGCCATGTGCTCGATCAGCTCCTCGCGCAGATGGGTGTCGCCGTCACGACGCGGGTCGTGCTCTTCGTCGATCAGCGTATAGACATCGCCGTCCTCGGTGAGCAAGCCGATTGGCTGACCTTTCCGGGCACACTTCTGACCGCAGTCCTTGTGTTTCTCGCCGTGCTTGCCCACTTGCAGGTAGCACGAGATATCGATGATCTCGCCCGTGACGGCTACCGCCTTTCCTTCAACCGGCTTCCCTCCGATCGATGACGTGACGGTTGTCACGCTCCAGGGCTGGCCAGTCTCCTTGCCGATCACCGCGGCCGGCTTTTCGTAGGTACCCGCGATCGGCTTCGACCAGTCCGGAAAGAGAATGGCTTTTCCCTTGTCGGCGGCGAGGCCGGCGATGAGCACAAATCCGGCGAAAGTCGCCGCGCGGCAGAGTGTCGTGGTTCGTGACATGAGCGATCTCCTTCAAGGCGTGAAGCAATACGTCGAAACGGACAAATCCCGGCCGTCAAGTTTCCCCGATTGTAGTCGCTCGACAACAGGTGTGAAGAGCCCGGTAACCATTAAACGCCGACCTGTTACATCCGCTTGGAGCCGCTCGCCCTGAGGGAACGGCGCCCCCAAAGGCTGAATGGCGTTTCGGAAGCGGCGCTCGGCTAGAAGTCGGGACCCAGCGGCGCCACGGGGTATTTTTCGATCGTCAGTTGCGGCAGTGCGGCTTGCAGCCCCTGCTCGCCTTCGGGCGTCACTTTGCTGCCGTGGATATAAACCTGAACCAGCTTGGGCATCGTCTTGAGCACTTCCAACCCCTGGTCGGTGACTTGTGTGTTCTGCAAGTCGAGGGTGGTCAGGTTGGGGAGCCCCTCCAGGTGACGCAGGCCGCTGTCGGTCGTGGCCGACGGCAACGCCAGCCGGTCGAGCTTAGGGAACTGCCGAATGCCGGCCAGATCGTCGTCGGTCGCGCGTGTTTTGCGCAGATCGACTTTGATCACGTGCCCCTTGTCACTGCGCGTTTTACCGCCCAGCTCCTCGATCGTCGCCTTGGCCGTCTGTTCGGGCGAAGAGCCGCAACCGGTCAGACAAAGAACGGCCGCGGCCATCACGAAGACGAAATATCGCATGGAGCAGGCCCTCGTTCTCGCAGTGTATTATTGCCCGGCGCCTTTAACGTTCAGTTCGGTCAACGACGTCAGAAACGCCAGCAGGTCGGCCGCGTCCTGGGCCGTCACGTCGCGCAGCACCAGCTCGGGCATGAGCGATTTTTGCTGCGGCTCGAGCGCCTCGACCTCGTCTGCCGCCACGGTAATCGACTTGCCCGTCGCGTCCTTGAGCACGACTTGCTTGTCGGTCTTTTCAACCAGGAAGCCGACGTAGACCTGGCCCTGGCGGGTCTCCAGCAGGTACCCCACGTATTCCGGCGCGACCGCCTTCGACGGATTGAGGATCGTCTCCAGCAGCGTGGCCCGCTCGTATTTCTTGCCGATCTGGCTCAAATCGGGTCCGATCGCGGCGCCGACGTTCTGCACCCGATGGCAGTTCTTGCACTGGGCGGCCGAACTCTGGAAGAAGATATCTCGTCCCCTGTCGGCGTTCCCCTTCATCGCCAGGATCTCTTCGGGCTTGATCGTCTCGCCCAGGCGTTTGGAGCGCTTGGCCTCCGGAAGGAACCTCTCGTAGAGCACGCGTACGTTCGAGTCGGGATGACTGACCGCCTTGGCGATGGCAGCGTTTCGTTGCGGCTCGGCCAGCGCACCGGCATCGATCCAACGCAGGAGCGCCAGCGCCCCGGCCGCCGACGAGACGAGCCGGTCGACCGCCTCCGCCTTCGCCTCGTTCGTGATACGGGCGTTGCTGAAGGCCAGCTTGACGGCGTGCCACTGCTGCAGCTCGATCAGCGCGGCCAGCGAGGCTCGGCGAATGGCCGGGTCGGGATCGCTGAGCAGCCTTTCGATCGCGGGACCTGCCCCGTCCGTGTGCAGTTGGGCAGCCGTTTCAATGGCCTGCCTGCGCACCTGAAGATCAAGCTGCCGGTCGGTGGCCAACGCGAGGGCATCGCCGCCAAGCTGCCCCATTCGATGGTCGGCCACCAGACGCAGCGCGGCGACTTGCCGGTCTTTGTCGCCGAGCAGCTTACGGACCGAATCGACGACCGCCGGCTTGTCTCGGAAATCCTTCCAGGTGCCCGACAGGTTGGCCGCCACGATCGCGAGCGCCTCGTTACGCAGGGCGGCTGGGGCCTTGTCGTCTGTGGCAAGTTGCACGACCGCCAGGCACGCCTCGCCCGACGGGCTGACACCGAGCTGCGTGAGCAGCGCCGCCCGCGTCGCTTCCGCCAGGCCGGCGTCGCCCAGCGACTTGACCGCCACGTCGGTTGCTCGGGCCGAATCGAGAAGTTGCAGAAGCGGCAGTTTTTCGATCGTCGCCCTTCCGGCCGCTTCGAGGGCCGCATAAAGCGACGCCTTCCGATCGCCGGCCGCGATGTTGACCGCCTCAAGCTGATACCGGTCGCTGCCGTCGTAGGTCGAGGCCAGATCGAGCAGCACTTTTTCCGCTGCCGGCCCCTGAAGCTTCGGCAGGGCGAGCAGCACTTCCCGACGGACTTCGGGCGACGGATCGCCTGCCATGGACAGAATGTTTTCGGCCTGCCCGTCCGCGTGCCGTCGGAGAATTCGCACGGCCAACGCCCGCATGGCGGCATCGGAATGTTTGAGCTGATCCAGCACGGTCCGCCCTGCTTCGCCCCCCATGCGGTCGAGCACCCATAAAGCCCGCGCCCGGAAATTCGGCTCGGCATCGTTCAGCAGCCCCTTCAAAGCCGTCATCGCGTCTTGCCCGCCGGCGAGCAGACGCTCTCTCGCCAGGTACTGCGTGGCAAGGTTCGGGTTCTTCAGACCCTCGATCGCGTCGGCCACGTTTTGATAGGGCCCCGGCTTACCGACCCGCTGGGGTTTCTTGCCTTTCGGGACGAGCTTGAAAATTCGGCCGCGAGTGGGATCGTTGTAGGCGTGTCCCCCCACGCCGCCGTCGTACCAGTCGGAGATATAGATCGTGCCGTCGGGGGCCGCGCAAACGTCGTCAGGACGAAAGTAGTTGTCGCCCTGACTGGAAACGAACACGCGGCTCGTGCCCTTGACGCCGTATCCCGTGTTCTCGTGCCGATAGACTCGCACCTCACGCGGACCCGCGTCAGCATGCAGCGGGGCATTCTTATACTCCGTACCGAACGCGTCCCCTTCGTAATAGCAAATGCCGCACGGAGAGCCGAAGCCGGTTACCACCGTCGCGGGCACGAAGCCGGGAATGTGCCCGCGGAAGTGCCAGTGCTCGCCGAAGGGCGTGCCGGGCGGAGTCTTCGGCGGCGGGCTGCCGAACCAGCCGTAGTTGCCCCCTTCCATGATCCAGCAGATGCGCACGCTGAAGTTGCCGTCGTTGTCGTTGTCGCTGCAATAGGGCTCACCAAACGAGCTGACGCACATTTCGTAGGGATTGCGGAAGTTCACCGCTACCGTTTCGAGTCGGCTGCCGTCGAGCTCACCGCGCAGCATCGCCCCCCAACGATACTCGATGTGCGAGCCGTCCGTGCCCGTGACGTTGAAACCCGTGTCGCCGTGGCTCATCCACCATTTATGATCGGGACCGAGCACGAGGCTGTGCGCGCCGTGGTCGTGATTCTTGCCCCCGAAGCCGGTGAGCAGCTTCTTGGGCGGACCGTCGGCCACCAGGTCGCCATTCTTGTCTTCGTAGACCCACAGGTCGGGACTGGTGGCGACGTAGACCTTGTCACCCGCGACGCAGACGCTCATGGGGGCAAACAGGCCTTCGGCAAAAACCGTCATCTTGTCGGCCTTGCCGTCGCCGTCGGTGTCTTCGAGCACCTTGATTTTGTCCGCCGGGGGCTCCTTGGCCTGGCCGCGATACCACTGTATTTCGGCCAGCCAGACGCGGCCCTGCGTATCGACGTCGATGGCCGACGGATTGGTGATCATCGGCTCGGAAGCAAAGACCGAAACCTCCATCGTCTCCGGGACTTTGAGCGTTTTTAGCTCGGCTTCTGGCGACAGTTGCGCGGCGGCCGGCGATGTCAGCCAGGACGTAAGGAGGGAGATGAAGAGCGGCGCGACGTAAAGTCTCATCAGCAACAAAGGCGGGGGTGAGCAAGGTTCTTCAAGCGGACGTGCATTGTAACTTGCCGCTTCCGGATGCCGCAATTCGCTCGGTCGCTGGGGGCGCTAACTGAGCGTGCGCACCTCTCTCATAATCCGTAGAACGATACCGGCACGACCTGGTCGCGAGGTCGGCCCAGCGTCGCGAAGGCCGCCCCGCTTTTCAGCAACTCGTCGGGCAGCTCGTCCAAGACAATGAGTGTCACCGGCAACCGCCGCCAGCGGGTGGCGTACTGGCCCAGGGTTTTGCCAACGTTCTGATTCACGAGCAGGACCAACGGGCGGTCGGGGGGCAGCCGGCGAGCCTCCAGCGCAGCGGCCAGCCGGGTGCCAAGTGATCGCACCGTCTGATACTTGGGGTCGGGCAATTCGATCGCCAAACAGGCTCCTCGATGACTGCGGCTGACCAGTTCCAGGATCGCGGCGATCTCCTCTTCGCTCGATTTCGTGTCAAGCCTGCCGACGATCGGCAACTCGGCCAAAGGGAGAACCGCCGAATCGGGCAGAAAGAGCGTCGCGCCGGAAAGCTGCATGTGATGGATCGCCAGCCCGAGCACGGTCGCCCGGCCCAGCGCCGCTGGCGTGTGGGTGCGCAGGTCCTTGGAAAGGATGGGCGAGTTGCAGATTCGCCGCGCCAGATCGACGCCCAGATCGCCGTAGGCCGTGACGCCCGGCAGCTCGTCGCCCAGGGCCGCATGATAGGCCAGCTCCCCGACGCCGCCCGATAGGGTCACGACGGGAAACTCCGAGCAATGTGCCTGAAGAACAAGGCTGTCGAGGTAGCGGCACGGTGGTGCAGGCGTCCCGCCTGCCTCTGCAAACCGGCTTGTTGTGCCCGCGGCGCCAGTGACCGGTTGCTGCACGAGAGCCTCCAGCCTACGTGCGAGAAACTCGACGAGGATCGTCACGTCGGCCGGGTTGAGGACACCGCTTGAGGGCAGCTTCAAATCGGCGAGCAACCGTCGGCCCACCTCCGACAGGCCCGCGATGCGGTAGGTGCCCGGCTCGAACCGCACGTGGCGGGCGCCGATGTTATAACAGCCCACCGCCTGCACCTGGCCGGCCTGGCCGAGGGCCACATTCGTCGTCCCGCCGCCGATATCGAAATTCAGGAATCTGGCGTCGGGTTCGGCCAAAGACAACTCGCGGCAATTGGCCATGAAGGCCAACCAGCTTTCCAGAGCCGGATCGTCGGCGGTGGCGACGAGCGTCTCCCCGAATCGTTCGCGAACGAGCTGCCGGACCAGGCCCGCGTTTTGAGTTTGGGCGGCCAACCCGGTGACGAGGGCGCCGCCGGCCGCGATCTCTGCTTCGGCGATGCCCGCCGCGCGCAACCAATTGTCGAGCCAATCTGCCAGCCTCTGTTCGTCGATGTGTGAATCGCGAAAAGGGGTGAAGATCGGCTCCGAGCGGTATTCGATCACCACGTCGGACAACTCCGACCGCCGATCCGCTCCGCCGTGCAGCCTGGCCCTCGCCACAACGCCGCTGGTGGTGGTCGAACCGAAGTCGAGTCCAATCAGGCGAACCGTTGACGATCCTGTTGGCATCAAGAGCTTGTTCCCGAACCGCGCAACAGCATCCTCACTCGGTCAATGCACCTTCACGGCCTTCGAGTTGCCCCTGAGCATAAGACGCAATGTCTTATGGGTCAACGATACGTGGAGGGTCGGACGGTGAGGGTTCCCCGAATTGCGCCGCCGTTCATGAGGCTCCCTTGCGCATTCTTAACCGAGCGCGGCATTGATGCGAAGCCGCACGTCTGTGGATAATAAGCAGAGGTAACATGAAGCGAATGTAACAAGCTTTGCGGGCACGAATGCCGATTGTATTTGCCGAGAGAAAACGCCGGCATTTGCGGCGGGAAACGATTTCGATGACGCGATTCGTCCTCACTCTTTGCTGCCTCGGTTTACTCTGCGGTGCAATCGCCGTCGTCCTGATCGGGGCCTGCGAGACGCCCGGCTTTTCTGCAGAGAACGGCCGCGTCTGGCGATCGTCCGGGTGCAACAAACTTCCGGGCGGTGACCGGCACGTCGACCGTCAGCATTCGCTTCCGCTGTTGGCCGACGCCGACGAGACGGACGACGCTGAGGAACTGTCAGGCCGCGCCAAGGGCCTGGCAACGCGGTTGGCAAGCCCGCGTGACGCAACCGGCCCGTCGCCCCATGCCGCCCGCCTTGAGGCCGCCATTCAACACCGCGCCGCGAACACGCTCAACGGGCTTGGCGTGCGACTGCAGATTTGATTCACGACGCTCTGCCGTCGTTTGTTGCAGCCGGGCGGCATTTACGTTTCTAACGTCCGGCCGAGTCTTTTCTTCTCTCGAAACTCTACTACCGCCGCGCCTCGCCGGTGATCAAGGCCGAGCGTCGGCGCGGCAGGAGGAAATATCATGTTCTGTCTGCAGAGTCCTATGCGCCCCAACTCCGTAACAAGTACGCTGGTCGAGCGGCAGATGCAGTGTTGGCATGCCGCCCAGGCGCGCCAGAGGGCCGCGGAGCCGCCCCCCGCCTGCGATCAGCCTGGTGTGTTGGCGCAGGCCCGCCTCGCCACGAGCCCGTTTCTTTCGCTGCGCTCCTTACGGTGCCAGGGACAGAACGGCCACGTGACGATTCGCGGCCGAGTTCCTACCGGCTACTTGCGCGATCTTTCCGACATGCTGGTCAGATCGATCGACGGCGTTTGTCGCGTAACCAACGAGGTTGAGGTGCTTCCTCTCGGCTGGGCAAGCGCCTGCAAGTAGGTCAGCAGGTACACGCAAGCAAGCCCGGCTGCCACGACGCCAGCTGTCACCTGTCGTGGCAGCCGCTTGCTTTTTCGCCTTGGAGCCGGTGGGAGAATCGGCGGCCGCACCCTACGCCGCCCTGGTGTTCAAATACCGCAGCGCCCCGCCCTCGTAGTACAGTTCGATACGACGGATGACGTCGTCGCTCGTTATCATCGCCAGACACCTCGGTATCACGAGATCGGGGTCGACGGCGGTTGGGTAAAGGCACAAATCTCGGTCCTTGGGATCGCCGTCTCCCACGGTCTGGCATCGCGACTTCCAACAGCCGCCGTTGTCGCAACAGTCGAGCGCGCCGTTGGTGCTGATGTATTGGTGATGCGGGTACGCCTCCCATTGAGCCGGTTCGCGGCCGCCGGCCACCACGACGCACGCTCGGTTCTTGGGCCTTCCCGGCTTCGTCTCGACGGCGGCCGCCAGGTGCATCGCGAAGGTGACAGGGCAGAGGACGCCATCCGCGTGGTACATGAGTCGCACGAATTGCCGCGTGTCGGTCTTGCCGACCAGGTTCAGAACGTGCTTGAGGGGAGGGTGCCAGTGCCCTGCTTCACCACATTGAACGAACTGCAGCCGGCCGCGAAAATGGTCGACCACGCGCTGATACGCAATCGGGCTCCACCACTTCGCCGTGAAATCGTACTTGCCGCCGGCGACGATGATCCAGAACCAGCCGCGGAAACCGGCTTCTTCGACCTGCGACATCCATTCTATTTCTTGCTGGGCGAGATGGATGTCGCCCTTGAATCGCGTGACGGGAATGTTCACGCCGAGCGTCTTCTCGAGAAATTGCACATAGCCGTGAATGAAGTGGTACGGCGACTGGTTGCTTTGATGGATCAACGGGTAGTGCATCTCGATGACCCGGACGTCGGGGTCGTTCTCGTCCAAGGGGGTGAGATACGGGTTGTTCTCCCAAAGTGCGGGTACGGGCGTTCGCACGTCGGTGCGGAACTTGCCCGGGTGGGCAAGGTGCAGTTCGCGGACGGCGGCGGTAAGCATGACCACGTCGCCCGGGCTAAGCGGACATTTCAGGATGAGGCGTTGCATCAGCTAAACCGTGCCAAGGCCGCGTCGAGGGTCGGAACGATGCACAGTCTCTTGGTAAGCACTTGCTGGCAGCGGTCGAAGAACCAGTAACCGTGCGGCGAACGGCGCGACTCCAATACGATTTGTGGAATATTCGAAAACAGCAAGGCCCAAGTCGGACCTGTGCTGGCGCCGATCGCCAGGGACGAATCGGCCGCGCAGCGCTGCAAACCGTCGATCGTCGGTTCGTATTCTCGATCGGGAGTGAACCGCTCGTAGAACTCCGCCAGCGGCTCGTGATCGCGCCGACCGAGGTGATGAATCGCCAGTCCACGGCGGCGGATTGCGGAAGACGTTTGCAGCCACCATTGCGCGTCGTAGCAGGCATTTCCGTCCGTCTTCTCGGCGGGATAGATCATGGCCGCCTTCGCGCGGGGGTTGCACGGAAAAATGATCGGTGGCGTGATCCGCAGACGGGCCGTGTCAAAGAACCCGGCCTCCCACATGATCGACTCGA
This sequence comes from Pirellulales bacterium, assembly GCA_035550375.1. Classification (GTDB taxonomy): domain Bacteria; phylum Planctomycetota; class Planctomycetia; order Pirellulales; family JAICIG01; genus DASSFG01. The sequence continues at coordinate 36,438 of DASZPH010000101.1, forward strand.
ACACGTTCCACGCGGCCGCTCCGTACTGCCAATCAAGGTTCGTGGGAGCCGATACATGGGCATGGCGAAAATCGTCGGGAATGGATGCCGGGTCGAGCACCACCCGGTCTTCGCCAAAAACGGCTTGCCAGAGCGGTATAAAGCGCGGGTCCGGCAGTGGCACCACCAGCGCGTCGAGTTGATAGCGCTCGACGAGATGGTGGATGGACAGGACGCGCACCGCGGTGTCGCCGAGTGCTGCATAGCGTAATGCCGGCATGTCTTGCCGAAAGACATGCTTAGTGCGAATCATAGTAGGCGATCCAGGTGTTGTGGATGGAAACGATATCGCCATCCAGGTTCAACTGTTCCAAGGCAAGGTTGACGTCGGGAACGTTGTTGTAGTCGTGCCACGCGATCACGCCTGGCGTCGTCACCAACCGCAAGGCCAGGTGGCTATCGGAGAGCACGTGGTCCAGCGTATGGTTGCCGTCAATAAAGATCATCTCAAACCGAGAGTCACCCCACTGGCAGTCACAAAAGGCTTGCTGGATGACGCGGACATTCGCAAACCCCTGCACCAGTTCGCCAACCTGGTGCTGGGGTAAGTACTCGGTCACTTGATCGGGCGGGCGATCCTGCGGAGGCACCTGATCGCCAGGATCGACCGTGACAATCGACATCTCCGGGAATCGCCTGGCAAGATTCCGGGTCGTGATGCCGCGGTGCGTTCCGACTTCCAGAAACCGCGCGGGACGATACCGGCGAACCAGGTGCAAGAGCACGCAGGCGTCGATCCACGGCGTGCAGTAGGTGTCGATCTGCCGATAGAACCCGTCCGGGTCCGTCTCGAACAGGAAGTTGTGCAACGGCTTGTCGCGAAGCATCGGCGGTGCGCCGTCATTGCGGCGGACAATCGCATTCGGTCTGGAAACCCGCTTGGTGGTTGTTTCCGCATGTCCCCGTTACCTCGCCTTCCGTCGGCGCCGTGAAACCAGGGGTATTGCAAGTCCCAATGTTCCAGGAAGGATTTTGAGGAGTACCAGTGAACGTAACCGTCACGGTACAACCGGTGGGACCGGACGAACTAAAACTCGACGAACTCGAACTGGAAGAACTCGAACCGTTTGACATAGCATCCCCCTTTTGGCAAATCGGCCGACGTTAATGAATGTCGCCGGGGGAGTCGTGCTTCTTTAGTTGCGATTCGATAGATAGCACCGTCGACCGGAGCGTAGTCGTCGTGTCAGCCGGATGTTCGACCGCTTTGTCCAGCCGATCAAGTAACGGTTCCAAGGCGCCCTTAGCCTGCGGGTTGTGAACTGCGGATAGGCAGCTTCTAGTCTGCTGAGACGCAAAGCCGGCAATTACTTTTGAGTGCACCTCGTCCGTTGGGATGAGACGGGCAGCGAGCTGAATCGCTTTGTGTAGCCTTCGCAGGTTCCACGCGTCGGAATAGGCACTTCGGTCGGTATCACTTCCAACTTTGAGCATTTCGACTTCGTCGGGAGTGAGTTCCCGCGGCTTGTGCCTCTTGGCACCAGCGGCCAAATCCACGGGCCAGATGCGGCCGGTGCCGTCACCGATGAGCGTTAGAGCCCATTTGTCGTCCGGGCTCAGGGCCGATATGTCAAATCTCTCCGGACTGCTTGCCATGGCCCAAATTTTCTGCCCGTTTCGCGCGTCCCAGAGGGCGACGACGGTCTTAGCTGTATTTTGCGTCAGCAGCGAACTGCCGTCCTGGCAAAACCAAGCAAGATCGATGTAATCTGCGTCGCTTGCCAGAACCTGCAAGGATTTCCCCGTGCGACCGTTCCATAATCGAGTCACTCTATCGAGGGAACGCGTCACGATTCGTTCGGCATCAGGACCAACCACAGCCGCGACGGCGGACGTTTCCTGACCGACAAATTCCTTTTGCGCTTTGCCTGTCTGAACGTTCCATAATTTGGCCTCGGAATCGCGGCAGCCGCTCACAAGCCATCGGCCTTCAGGGCTAAAGGCCAAACTTGTGAGGCGGAGTGCGACGTCGACACGGCTGATAAAGCGGCCGGTGGTAGCATCCCAGATTTGAACGTCCGTCCCTCCAGAGCACCAACTTGCGATTAGTCCTCCGCTCGCGCTCACCCAATGCGAAAGCGGGCTCTTCGTCGAGCCGTTTGAAAATGTCCAGGTCGCGGTGCGGTCGCCGGTTATTGTATCCCAGAGGCCGGCCTCTCTTGAGCCGTCTGACAAACCAAAGGCAAAACGCCCGTTTGGACTGAGATAAAGGAATTTCCGATCCGGCAACACGAAGCGGGAAACAGGTTCGGCGGTTTCCACGTTCCACGTTGCTACAAGGTGCTCTGCTTCGCAGGCGGCGACGACCTCCGACGTTTCTCGAAAACGAACGGCGGTTACTCTCCCCTCTGCTTTCGGAGTTGTGTGTGGGGTGCCGTCGCTCGCCGACCAGAGTTGGATCGTACCGGCATTCGAGAGGGCCGTCAGCAGCGTGCCGTCCGGGCTGAACTGAACGTCGCTCACCTCGTCGTCGAGCTTAAGATCGGCGATCTGGCGGCCGTCAGGAAAGGCAAAGAGCGTCACGAAGGGAGAGGCTCGCCAAGCGACGGCCAGCCGAGACGAGTCGGGGGTGATGATGGATAATCTCGCCGTTCGCGCGTCGCTCGGCATCTCGATGGCGCCGGGACTGCGGACGTTCCAAATCCGGGCGGTGCGGTCCTTCGACGTCGTCACAATCCGCCCCCTGGTATCGAAGATAAGCGACTCCACCCTATCTCCATGCCCCGCCAGCGTTGCGATGCTCTTCCCTGTCGACGCCTCCAAGAGCCTCACGGGCCCCCGTTCTGCGACCACGGCAACGATCCGTTGGTCGGGGCTGAATGCCGCCCGCCAGGCCGGCCCTCCTTTCAGGTCGACCGTCCAGATTGGCTTGCCGGTCGACGTATCCCATAGCCTCGCGAGTCCGTCGTCACAGGCGGTAATAACGCGTCCGCCGTCACCACTGAATACGGCACACTGCACCGAAGCCTCGTGTTCAAAGCGCAGAAGCGACTTGCCAGAAAGCACATTCCAAACACAGACATTGGTGGGGGCGCCGCCGTCGTCGGCTGCCGCGATGGTGAGGAGGAGTTGGCCGTCCGCGCTCAAGCGAGCTGTCTTTACGAGACGGGAGTGGGTCAGCGTGGCCTGAAGTTCTCCCGTTGACGCATCCCAGACCCGGGCAGTCTTGTCATCAGCCCCCGTTAATAACCATCGACCGTCGGGGCCGTAGCTGCCGTGCCACAAGATGCCCGTGTGTTCCGGCAAGAGGCTGATGGCCGCGCCCGTTTCAACCTCCCAAAGGCGAGGGGTCTTATCTAAAGAGCCTGTGGCCAGACGCTTGCTGTCTGGACTGAACTCCAGAAACACCACCGGCTGTTGATGGCCCGCCAGGACCCGCCGTCTTTGGCCGGTTTGAGCATCCCAGATCGCCGCCGTGTTGTCCCATGACGCGGTCGCGATATAGCGGCCGTCCGGACTGAAACGGGCAAGCCGTATTCGCTCCGTGTGGCCGAGCAGCAGGGCAACCGGCTCGCCGCTCTCAACGTCCCAGACGATGGCCGTGTGGTCGTCCGACGCCGTCACTATCCGGTGGCCGTCGGGACTGATCGCGGCCATATTCACCGTTGCGCGGTGCCCGATGAAGGTCCGCGCTTCGTGGTGCGAGGCCAGTGCCGCCAGCAGAGCCGAATTGGCGTCGATGCCCGGACGTCGATTGTGTGATTCCAGGGCCAGCAGCAGCGATTGTCCCGGATTTTGCTGGAGCACGTCGGCCGCCCGGCCGGCCAGATAGAGGCCTTCGGCCTTTCGTCGCTGCTCGTCCGCCTCTTGGCGGGCCAGCGTTTGTTGGTGCAAGGCCTCTTTCTTCTGCTCGACCTCCGCTCGAATGGTCAGGTTCGCGTCCAGCAGCGAGGAGTTGGCCGCCGATTGCACGGCGACCACCGACAGCAAGCCCGCGATCGCGACGGCCACCGCCAGCCCTGCGCCGATCGCGAAGCCGCGGTTACGCCTCACCCACTTCTTCAATTCCGCCCAACTACCCGTCTGGTAGGCCCGAACGACCCGGTTCTCGAGATACGCCTGCAGATCCTCGGCCATATCTCGCATGTTCTGGTAACGGTCGACCTTCCGACGCGCCATCGCCTTGGCGCAAATGGCCGCCAGTTCGGAGGGCACGCGCGGGTTGAGTGAGGCGATGGCCGCGGGAGGACCGGCCAGAACGCTCTCGACGACCTCTCGTGAGGTGACGGACCTGCCTAAAGAACCGTACGGGCGCTGGCCGGTGAGCAACTCGTAAAGAATGGCCCCGACCGAGTAGATGTCCGACCGCTCGTCCAGTTCGTCAATCTGGCCCGCCGCTTGTTCTGGCGGCATGTACCAGGCGGTTCCAAGGACCGAACCCGGCTGTGTCTCCGATGCGCTGCTACCCGCACTCGGCGGTGTGCAGTCGGGAGCGACGTCGTGCGTCGCCCTACTCTCCTTCGCCGGATTCTCGCGTATATCGACAGGTTCTTCGGAAGTGTCGGGGGTGACGGCCGTTTTGGCAATGCCCCAGTCCATGACATAGGTCTCGCCGAAAGCGCCGATCATGATATTGTCGGGCTTCAGGTCTCGGTGGATCACGCCGCGGGAATGGGCAAACGCCACCGTCTCGCATACCCGGTGGATCGCGGCCACCACGCGCGTGGGCGTCCATTTTTCGCGCCGCCCGCGCGCCAACTCAAACACCGACGTCAGGCTCCTTCCCTGAACCAGTTTCATGGTGAAGAAGAGGCGGCCGTGGTCGTCCACGCCAAGGTCGTGGATCGGCACGACGCCTGGATGATCGAGCTTGGCGGTGATCTCGGCTTCCCGAATGAACCGCACCAGCACATGAGGCGAAGTGGCAAAGCCGGTCCCGCTCGACGGATCCTGCTCGCGAAGGATCTTCATCGCCAGTTCGCGGCGAAGGACTTTGTCCCACACCTTGAAGATCACCCCCATGCCTCCTCGCGCGAGCCGCTCGCCCAGCCCGTAGCGGACCTTGGAAGTGTGGGCTTCCGCCGAGTTCACCAGGAGCGGCTCCGCTGTATCGGCCGAGGTAGGCCCGCGCGGAACGAGGGTCTCCTGCAGGTGGCGAAGACCTTCGGCGAGGTGGGGATACTGTGAACAGAGCTCCGCAAGGTCGACATTTTCGCCCCGTTCGAGCCGAGCCATGTAGCGGGCATACATCTCGGCCGCGTCGGGATAGCGATAGTCGCGAGTGCTGCTGTCCATCCTCGTTGTCCTCCGTCAGGCACGTTTCTGCCGCAACCGTGCGCGCGTCGGGTTAGCAGTCATCGTGACCGACGTGGTCTTTTCGCGGCGCGGATTATACTACGGCAAGCACCCCCAATCTGCCCTGATTTCCACGCAAGGGGGGGATCGCGTAAGGGCAGGAAAGCCGGCCCCCGAAATTGGGCCTCTACTATGCGTCGCTTGGCTCGCCGCGCCCCGAGAAACCGGCGTGCGTGCCCCAACTTCGCTGGCTACAATGGCTTATATCGCCGACACTTTCTCGATTTTCTCTGAGTACATTTCGGCCCTTCCGGCGCTTTAAAGACAATGGCGAACGAACCGGCTTCCACGGGGGCGGTGGCTCCTGGCGAGCGAGGGACCGAGGCGGTGAGCGCGTTTCCGGCGCTCGACGTGGCCCGGCTCGTGCGGGAACACCAGACGGGTGTCTGGCGGTACCTGCGGGTGCTGGGGTGCCCGGCCGCCGAAGCCGAAGACCTAACGCAAGAGACTTTCTTGGCCGTGCTCACCAGGCCGTTTCACGACTACAACCGACAGGCGACCGCGGCTTACCTGCGGCAAGTCGCCCGTAACCTGTTTATTTCCAGCCGCCGGCGGGCGGTGGCCGTCGCGGAGTTAGACGAAGCGGAGGCGGCCTGGCTGCGATGGGCCATCAAGGACGATGGACAGGAGTTGATGGATGCCTTACAAGCCTGCCTGCAAAAGCTCACCGATCGGGCACGTCAGGCGCTCGATCTGCGTTTCGGGCGCCAAGCGCCGCGTGCGGAGATAGCCGCCGCGCTCGGACTAAGCGAAGACGGAGCCAAGAACCTCATGCAGCGCGCCAAGCAGCAACTGCGAGCCTGCATCGACAAGGCCATCGGCAGCGGAGCGGTTGTGGCATGAACGAGCGGATCTTGGATCTCTGTCTAGAGGAGGCGCTTGGCGGCGTGCAGCCGCCCGATTTGACAGACAAGATTGTGGCGCGCCTGGCACAAAGAGAAAAAAGGGAGGAGGACAGCCGCGGGGAGCGATCTCGACATACGGGCACCGCACCGCGTCCGATCGTTTTTTCGTCGGCACCGATTCCCGTCGGTGCGGTGCAGCCGGCGGCACCGAACGGCTCGGTAGTCGTTGCTTCCCGGCAGGCCGGGTCGTCCCACCGCACGCGCGCCTGGCTGCCGCTGGCGTTGGCCGCCTCGTTGCTCGTCGCAATCGCCGGTTACTGGCGTATCGTGTCCCGCGGAGGGGACCCGAAGGGCGGTTCGCAAACGGCGGACCTGCGGGTGACCAACCCCGCGGAGAAATCGGCGCCTGAGAAGAAGCTTGCAGAAAAGGACCCCACAGAGAAAACGACTTCGCCGACGATTGATGCGATTGCGCGTGACGAGCAGCCGGAGGCCGCGGTCCAAGAGAATGAACCGGCGTCGACCGTTAGCCACGCGGGCGAGTCGCTCAGCCGCGCGAGCGAGCGAAATGACGAGCAGCCGGAGGCAAAGATCGCCGCCAACGCGACCGCTCGCCCCGCTGATGTTTCGCCTACCGAAATCGACGCCAGCACCGCCGGCGATGCGCTGGCGGCTTCGTCCGTGTCGAGCGCCCTGTCCGCTTCCGCGACGACGGATGCCGAGATCGTCGGCTTCGTCAACGCTTCGCTCAAAACCGGCTGGAAGGAGGCGGGCGTTCGTCCGTCGCCGGCGGCCACCGAAAGCGAATGGTGCCGACGCGTCTACCTCGACTTGATCGGCCGCATTCCCACGGTCGAAGAGCTGGAAGCCTTCTTGGTCGACAGCGCTCCTATAAGTGCGGCCCCTAACAGCGGCACCCGCACCAAACGGCAAAAACTTGTCGACCGGCTGCTCGAAGACGATCGTTATGTTGAGGTCTACGCCCGATTCTGGACGACGATCTGGACGAACCTGCTCATCGGCCGGACGGGAGGCATGGAACCGAACAGTCCGGTCAATCGTGAAGGTCTGGAGCAGTATCTGCGGCGCTCGTTCCTGGCCAACAAGCCCTACAACCAGCTTGTCTACGAGCTGATCAGCGCGAAGGGCAGCAACCGGCCGGGGGAGGACGATTACAACGGCGCCGTCAATTTCCTGCTGGCCCATCTGCAAGAGCGGGCCACGCCCGCCACGGCCAAGACGTCCCAGATTTTCCTTGGCATGCAGGTGCAATGTACGCAGTGCCACAACCATCCGTTCAACGACTGGAAGCAGAACCGATTTTGGGAGATGAACTCGTTCTTTCGCCAGGTGCGCGAAGAGCGTCTGACGGAGGGGAACCAAGTCAAGCTCGTGCGGCTGACCGACGCCGACTTCGCCGGAGAAGGAGGCGATCCGCGTGAAGCCGAAGTCTACTACGAGCTACGCAACGGCATCATGCAGGTCGCCTATCCGACGTTCGTCGACGGCACGGCGATCGACCCCAGCGGTCTGGTCTCTCAAGTCGACCGCCGCCGTGAACTGGCGCGCTTCGTCGCCCGCTCCGACAACATGAAGCTGGCGATCGTCAACCGGCTGTGGGCCCACTTCCTGGGCTACGGATTCACCAAGCCGATCGACGATCTCGGCCCGCACAGTTCGGCCTCGCACCCCGAGCTCTTTGCACGCCTCGCGGACGAGTTTGGCGGACACGGCTACGATTTGAAGCGCCTCATCCGCTGGATCGTGCTTAGCGACGCGTATTTGCTGTCAAGCCGGTTTGGGCCGAAGTTGGGCAACCAGGCCGACGACCCGACGATGGGCACGCCTCCTTTGTTCAGCCATTTTTACGTGCGGCAGATGTCGGCCGAGCAGCTTTACGAGTCGCTGCTGGTGGCCACCGGCGCGCATCGCACCCAGGGCAATTACGAAGAACAACAGCGGCTCAAAGACCAATGGCTTGAGCAGTTTGCCATCGCCTTTGGAACCGACGAGAATGACGAGGCGACGACCTTCGACGGCACGATCGCCCAGACGCTGGTGATGATGAACGGCGAGCTGACGCGCAAAGCCACGAGCGGCGAGTCGGGAAGTTTTCTCGAACAGGTCTCGAAAGGTGCCCAGTCGAATGAGCGGGCAAAGGCACTCAATGAGCTTTACCTGGCCGCATTGGCACGGCGCCCCTCGCGCACCGAGGTGCAGGTGGCCAACGACCTGCTCGCCGTCCAGTCGGGCAACGCCGTTACCGCCTTGGAAGACATCTGGTGGGCTTTGCTCAACAGCAACGAGTTTATCCTACAGCATTAGAAGAGAAGAGAGGTCTTGGGCCTTCGATCTTAGACTGAATAGTCCGAGCCACTGAAATCCCAAGACCTAAAACCTAAAACCCAAGCCCCTTTCCCGAAAGGAAACGTTATGTTCCGAACGTCGATGACCCCGGCCGGAATGACCCGCCGGCATTTCATGCAGCACCTTGCCGGGGCGTCGGCCTTGGCCTTGCCTGCCATCAACTTCACCAACGCACTGGCCGCCAGTTCCAGCGACCTGAAGAAGAGGCACAAAGCGTGCATCATGCTCTGGATGGGCGGCGGCCCGAGCACGATGGATATCTGGGATTTGAAGCCCGGCACCAGCACGGGCGGGCCGTTCACGCCGATCGCCACTCGCGGCGACCTGCAGATCTGCCAGCACATGCCGCTCATGGCCGAGCAGATGAAGCACATGGCGGTGGTCCGCTCGATGAGCACGCGCGAAGCCGACCACAACCGCGGTCGTTACTACATGCACACGGGCTACGTGCCGAGCACGACCGTCGAGCATCCCAGCTATGGCGCGGTGATCGCCCACGAGTTGGCCGATCAGGTTCCCAACCTGGAGATCCCGCCCTTCGTTTCGGTCGGCGGCGGGAGCGTTGGTCCAGGCTTCTTGGGCATGACGTACGCTCCCTTCGTGGTCGATACCAACGGCGACGTTCGCAACCTGAAGTTTGAGATCGATCAGTCGCGGCTTGAGCAGCGGCTCTTGACGCTCAAGGCGATCGAAGGCAGCTTCGCCAGTCAGAATCGAGGGGATGCGCCGAAAGATCACCAAAAAATCCTGGACAAGACCATCTCGCTGATGACCAGCAAGCAGATGGAGGCCTTCAAGGTCGACAAGGAGCCGAAAGAGGTGCTCGAGCGCTACGGCGTGATCGGCAACAACGGCGGCGGCCGTGGCATGATGGCCAATCCGGGCTTTGCGCGCGGCTGCCTGATGGCGCGCCGTCTGGTCGAGCAGGGCGTCTCGTTCGTGGAGGTCGATTTCGGCGGTTGGGACAACCACCAAAACATCTTCACCACGTTCGAGAACAAGCTGCCGCAACTCGATCGGCCGATGAGCGCGCTCATCGAAGACCTCGATCAGCGGGGCATGTTGCAGGATACGGCCATCGTGTGGATGGGCGAGTTCGGCCGCACGCCGCGGATCAACGGTACGGCCGGCCGCGACCACTGGGCTCGCAGTTGGAGCGTTGCCGTCGGCGGTGCCGGCATGAAGGGCGGACAGGCCATCGGCGCCACCAATGAGGACGGCACCGAGGTCACGAGCGATCCCTACACTTCTGAGGACGTGATGGCCTCCGTGCTGAAGGCCCTGGGCGTCTCGTTGGAAAAGACCTTCACCAGCAAGAACAATCGCCCCATGAAGATCGCCAATTCGGGTCGAGTGATCAAAGAACTGTTCTAGGGAACAGTAGCGTGGGACGAACGAAGCGAGTCCCAGCCGACCAGGCAGCGCAGCCGCGGGAAGACACCTTCTCCCCGCGGCTTTTTTTTGGCTTGGTTGTCGGCCGGACGAAGGAGAATCTTGAGGAAACTTTCCCTCCCCGTGAAATCCTACGCTTTCGTTAAACTTCGCGTATCTTGCCAGCCGAATGTTAGGGTGCTGACCGGCCATGCCTGCTTCGTCTCACCCGGAAGTCTGTGATGTTCGCGGGATCCGCGCGATCGATGACGCGACCGCTCTGCGCTTGGGCCGTCGTCGCTTGCGCGCTATGTGCCTGCGTGCCATCCGGCTGTGCGCCGTTCAGTCGCCCCCTTCCCCCGTGCCCTGATTGCGTTCCGCCAGACCTGGCGATGCAGGCGGAAGTCGCCCAGAATCCTCAGCCTCCGTCGAACACGCGGTTGGTGAGTGCCGAGGTGGAAGCCGCCGGGCCGCCAAAGAAACACGTCCCGCCCCCGCCGCCGGCCGCACTTGAGGTAGTTCAACGCCCCGCCGAACTTCCCATCGACTTGCCGACCGCCCTGCGTTTGGCCGACGCCGAAAACCCGCAGGTGGCGGTGGCCCGCGAGCAGATCCGCCAGGCCCTGGCCAAGGTGGAGGCAGCGAACGTGCTGTGGCTGCCGGCCATCCGACCGGGTATCAACTACAACCGGCACGACGGGGCGATCCAGGCCGTCGACGGCAGCCAGTTCAACACCAGCCGTGCGGCGTTTTATTCGGGGCTGGGCGGCGGCGTCTACGGTGCCGGCACTCCCATCGTGCCCGGCGTCTACGCCAACTTCAGCCTGGCCGACGCCTTCTTTCAGCCGCTGGCCGCCCGTCAGTTCGCCCATGCGCGGCGCAAGGCGGCGGCCGCCGTGACTAACGACACCCTGCTCGACGTGGCCCAGATCTACCTCGAACTTCTGCGCGCCAGCCAAGATCTGGCGATCGCCCGCGACATCGCGGAGCACACGCGGCGGGTCGCCACTTTGACGGCCGAGTACGCCAGGACGGGCGAGGGGCTGCAGTCCGACGCCGACCGGCTTCACGTGGAGCTGACGATACGCGAGAACGACATCCTCCGGGCCGAGGAGGCGAGGCAGGTGGCCGCCACCCGCCTGGCGCAGTTGCTCCACATCGATCCGACGACAGACCTCGTGCCCGTGGAACCGGTGGTGGTGGCCATCGACCTCGTGCCGGCCGAAACCGATTTGCGAGAACTGGTCGTCCAAGGCCTGACCGCCCGGCCCGAACTGGCCGAAAACCGCTGCCTGGTGGCCGAGGCCGTGTCGCACCTGCGACGGGAGCGATTCGCGCCGCTTGTCCCCAGCGTGCTGTTAGGAACAAGCTACGGCGCGATGGGGGCCGGTTTCAGCGGATCGATGGCCCCCACGACGGCGCGCCTGGACGTCGACGCGATCGCCTACTGGCAAGTACGGGGCCTCGGCCTGGGCGACCGCGCGGCCCAGGACGACGCACAATCGGTCGTGCGTCAGGCCAAACTGCGTCAGGTGGCACTGATGGACCAGGTGGCGCGTGAAATCACCGAGGCTTACTCGCAGTCGCGGGCTCGCCGGCGGCAAATTGCCATCGCGCGCGAAGGAGTTCGTGCGGCGGTCAATTCACACCGCCGAAACCTGGCGAGGATCGAGCAGGTGAAGGGCTTGCCGATCGAGGTGCTGCAGTCGGTGCAGGCGCTCGCGGTGGCCCGACGCGAGTACCTGCGGACGCTGGTCGACTACGATCTGGCGGAGTTCGCCCTCTACCGTGCGCTGGGGTGGCCGGCGTCAACCCCCGGCGGCCTGCACGAGCATGCCACCGCGGGCGGTTGAGGCCGACTCCGCCCGGTCAAACCGATTGTGGTCGCTCTTCGCGGGCGTGGCGCCGAAATCGGGGAACTGATCGCGCGGATTGATGAGCAATCGCTCCCCCTCGGTCAAGCCGCGCCGCACCTCGGCCATCTCGTCGCCAAAAGCGCCCAGTTCGATGCGGCGCGGTTCCACCTCCCCGTCGTGATCGACCCAGACGAAGACGCCGTCGTCCTCTTTGACCACTGTTTCCAAGGGAGCACGAAGAACGTCGGGACGATAGTCGAGCAGGACGGTCAGGTCGGCGGTCTCGCCCGGCCGCAACCCCGGCGACGGCTCCTCGATCAGCGCCGACACGACGAAGTACTTCAGATGCTGCTGCTCGCGGCGGGTCGGGGCGGGCTGGTTGGCCACCTCGGTGATCACCGCCGGAAGCTCTCGTCCGCGAACTTGCACCGCGGCCCGCTGCCCCGGCCGCACGCGCAAAACGCTCGACTCGTGAACGAGCGACTGGACCCGCATGGCAGACAAATCGGGGAGCCAAATCACATTCTGGCGTTGGCGCACGAGTGCCCCCACTTCGATCTGCGGTCCTTCGCCGCTGCGCCGGCCGGGGTCGTTGGCATGAATGGCCAGTCCGCTGTGCGGAGCCCGCACGACGCAGTTTTCAAGCTGGCGGTGATAGCGGCCGAGCTGCGTTTGCGTAAGCTCGTATTCGGCCGTCGTGGAACGCACCAGCGCGGCCGCCGTTTCCAGGCGGCTGCTAAGGTCCTGCGTCATCTTGGGCCGGTTGTAGGTTTCGAGCACCGTTTTTGCGCGGCGGGCGATGTCGAGTTGCAGCACGCCCTGCTCAACCGCAAACCGGGGCGCCTCGACTTGCGTTGCCGTCACGAAACCGAGACGCATCAGCCGCTTGGCGGCCGCCAGCCCTTGCCGCGCCATGTGCAGATCGTGCTCGGCCTTGGCGATGGCGGCGTCGGCCTCCTGGTCGAGTTCGAAGAACGTTCCCTCGACGTACTCGGGCAGGGCGAGGCGCGCCGCGGCGAGCTCGTGTTCAGCCGCGATTTGTGCCGCCTTCGCTCGCTCGACGACGATCGTCTGCTGGCTGAGCAGGTCTTCTACGGCCGACGAATCGAATCGGACGAGATCGTCCCCCGCGCTCACCTGCGTGCCGTCGGGAACGATCCACAAGATCGTGCTTCCCCCGTCAATCTGGCAGGAAATCTCAACGTTGTGGGCGCTCTCGACATATCCCTCGGCCTCGACCGTGGCGATCACATCGCCGCGTTTCACCGTCGCCGTCTCCAGGTCGGAAGCGGGGGCGGCTCCTCGCGAGATCCATGCAGCCGCTGCCGAGCCGGCCACGAGACAGAGGCCGACGAGACCGATCGTCCGTCGGCGGCGGCGCCGGGGAAGAACGCCAGCGGGTTGTCGATCCGCTGCTGACATCGTATTCGAACTCTAAAAGGGCGTGGCTTGAACGGGCGGGGCCGTTCACGTTGCCGGGCACGGCGGGAAATACAGGCCCGGCGGGTAGGTCACATAAGGGGATGTTGATGGATTCGGCCTGCCAAGTCAAGACTGTCTCGCCCCGCGGTGGTGACTCGCGCGCCGCCCCGCGTTAATCCGGCGACAGGAGGACGCCTGTGGCAGACTTTGGCAGACTTTGGCAGACTTTGGCAGACTTTGGCAGACGAATGAAATGATCTGGCGTTGGGCATGTCCGGCATGACGGGGACCCTTCAAACGGTTTCGCTATCATCTTCGCCGCCCGGCTTTGAAGTCGTCGGTGGGTAGCCGCGTTCGCCAGAACGCGCGTGGGCGAGGCGCAGATTATTCACCGGCCACGAACGATTGCGCGCAGACTGCGCCGACATGAACCGAAGCGTGAGCGAGGGAAGTTGCGTCGTGCTCCTCGCTTATGCGTCGCGCTGGATGGGGGCGGCTGAATAATCCGGGCTTGCCGCCTGTCGAGCTTCGCCGGCTTTCAGGGCGATTCCTCGCCGTACCACCCGTTGTCGATGATGACGGGCGTTTGGTTCCCGCGGGGTCTTTCGTCGGCCTCGTCTTCCAAGCGAGTTAGACGCTCGTCCAGTTCGGTCGACTCACGCAACCGCGGCCCCAGTTCCAGGACGGCTTTCGCGGCCCTGCGGGCCACGGACGGTTGGTCGCTTGCCATCAGCCGCTCCAAGACGCCGGTGGCCTTGCACGCGAGACCGGCCAGCCGGCCCAGGGCCGAATCGAACAGCCTGCCGCGGGCCCGACTCACGGCCCGTCGAAAGTCGGCGTCCGCCAGCCGGCGGTGGGCGGTTAGTTCCTCGAGGCCGGCTTGCTCGGCGGCCTCCCGCACGGTGGCGCCGGCGGCCAACGCCAGAACGAGTTCGTCGTCGCTCGCGGGCGTCCGGATCTCGCCGATCTCTTCGTCGTTCTCGTCTTCCAAGCGGCTGATCCGCTCTTCGATGTCAGCCGCCTCACGCAACCGCGGCCCAAGTTCCAGCACGGCTTTTGCGGCCCCCAGGGCCTCGGACGGTCTGTCGCTTTCCATCAGCCGCTCCAACGTCTCCGCCGCCCTGCTGGCGAGCCCGGCCAGCCGGCCCCGAGCCGCATCGAACAGCCGGTCGCGGGCCTCGCTCACGGCCCGCCGAAAGTCGGCGTCCGCCAGCCGGCGGTAGACGGTTCGTTCCCCGACGCCGGCTTTCTCGGCGGCCTCCCGCACCGTCGCGCCGGCCGCCAACGCCAGAATCAATTCATCGTCGCCCGCGGGCGTGCCGTTCGATCCCATTTCTCGGCCTCCTATCTCGTCACCTTGTCCGACTGGTCCTTTGCATACCTGAAGAGATTTTCCAGGCAAGCCATATTTTCCTCTCGGGTGGCACGCCCTGAGGTCTTCCGAAGGGCGTGCCTGGAGCTTCGATACGGGCTTGACCGAGTTAGGTGGGCAACCCGCCCTCACCCTAACCCTCTCCCGACGGGGGCTTTGCCTAGAAAGTCCCTTTTGCCCAGAAAGTCGGTGACTTGCCTAAAAAGTCCCGGCCCATGATGGGCGAGCGCCGGCGCCGGTTTCGTGGGCGTGCCTGGAAAGTAGGCAGCACGGGTTTTACTTCGACTCCGCCTGTGGCGCTTCGGGTGCGGGAATATCTTCTTCGGAGATGACCGTGATGGTCGGCAGCGAGCCTTCGTCGTCGCCGGGACGTACTACATAAGACGATGCCGGCACCTGCACCGGCGCCGTCTTGTATGCGTTGAACATCGCTTCATCTTCGCGCCTGGATCGCTCCCGCTCGAAACTGATGCCACCGAAGAAACAGGCGGCACCGAACATCAAGATCAACAATGTGCGGATGGTGAACTGCGGACGGCTCATTGCTTGCTTCTCTCCTTTCGATGACGGTTCACCCGCCCATTAGACCGCGCCAGAGCGCCGGGGCAAAGCTGCCATGCGGCCGATCAGCGTCGCGCGATGCGACAACGGAATCAGCTAGACGCGCTGACTTTGGACGTGAATGTCGCTGTCGGATTTTCTGGTGCGCAGCTTGGCCCGGAGGATGGAGTAACTCACAGCGTAGTTCGCGACAACGACGCTAGAGAGGGCGATTAGGGCCGTCACGAGAGAGACGGGGATGTGAGCCTCGGTTTGGCTGCCTTCTGGGCGGCTCATGTAGGATGCGTAGATCGTTATGGCCACGGCGAGAACTGACGCGATCGAAGAAAAGACTAGCGTGACATTCTTCATTTTCGGCCTCGCCAGGTTTTCAGGCTCCGTGCTTAATCAGAACGATGAAGGCAAAGAGGATGCCGAGGCCGAGAAGGTTCCCGATGATCCCCAGGGCAACTACTTGCTTCCAGCCGTTGTCTTTCTCGAAAATCTTGTGAAACGAAGCAACTCCAAAATACGCGACCAGAGCGATTATCGTGAACAGCGTACTATTGATTTGAAGCTGAGCTATTTCGGCGATTTCGGTATCGCCATCCGGTGAGCCCTTCAGCTCGGTCAGTTTTCTGCTGAGTTCGATCAAATAAATTGTTGCTCCAGAAACGGCCGAAAGCGCAGCCTCCATCCCAAGAAAGGCGTCTTCGCGTTTCCATCCCTCTCGCGCCAATCCCTTCCCGAGCGCGCCGATCACGAAGAATGCGAGCGTCAGGCCAAGTCCAATGCCTGTCGGATGATTGAGAAAGTCTGGTAGAGATAGCATTTTACCCCGACGCGGACCAGTGCGGCTACTGATCGGATGCCTATGCGCTTTCTCTGCTGCCGTCCCCCCAATATGACGTGGTTCTCGCCCAAGTCAATCGGTTTTGTGCCATTGTGCGGCGTTTCCGCATCGCGGTGCTGAAAACGAACTCCCGCGAAGAACGCCTCGTGCACGGCCTCAAGCAAGATGCCGTTAGCAAGCACATTGCAATCTCTTGATAAATCTGATAACGTGCTTGCTAACATTCAGTGCACAAACACAGGAGACGGATCATGGCCGAGCAGACAAAACAAGCGAAAGGCGGCAAGGCGCGGGCCGCGAAGCTCACCGCCGAACGGAAATCGGAAATCGCAAGCGAAGGGGCGAAAGCCAGGTGGAAGGGAGAGCTTCCCACCGCAATCTGTGATGGTGTCTTGCGGATCGGCGATATTGAATTTGAATGCGCGGTTCTGGAGGACGAAACGCGCGTCGTCTCCGAAGCCAAGTTCATGGAGGCGATGGGTATGTACCGCAGCGGTGCACTATCAACTCGACGGGAGGAAGATGACCGAGGTGCACGGACACCGTTGCACTTGGCCTACAAGAATCTCAAGCCGTTTGTTGAAAGGCACTTAGACGATGTGCACATGGAACCGCTCAAGTATAAGGCCAAGAGCGGCAACGTGGGGCATGGCATCCGAGCGGAAGCCCTTCCAAAAATCTGCGAGGTCTGGCTAGACGCCCGAAAGGAAGGCGTCTTGGGGCCTCGTCAGGAGTTGATTGCGGAAAAGGCTGATATCCTCATCCGAAGCTTTGCCAGAGTTGGCGTCGTGGCGCTTGTCGACGAGGCCACGGGCTACCAGTACGAGCGTCAGAAAGACGCCTTGGAGAAACTCCTTGAAGAATACCTTTCCGAGGACTTGCGCAGATGGGTTCGGACGTTCCCCCCAGAATACTTCAAGGAGTTATGCAGGCTTCGGGGCGTTCAGTTCAGGCCGGACATGCGGTTGCCACAGTACTTTGGGCATCTAACGAATGATATCGTCTACAGGCGCATCCATCCGAGGGTGCTGGAGGAACTGAAGGAGCGAAGCACCGAAAACGGCGTCAGAAAAAGCAACAAACTGCATCAGTGGTTTAGTGAGGAAAAAGGGCACCCGAAGCTGATTCAGCACCTTGGCACGGTGATCGGATTTATGCGGATATCAGAGAACTACAAGCAGTTCGAGAAGTTCCTCGACAAGGGTGCTCCAGTTCCCGAAGACCTACCGCTCTTCCCGGAGGAAGACGACGCCCAAGACTAAACGGCGCCCCGCGTCACGATCGGCTCACGCCTTCCGCTCAAACTTCTTGGGCCGGTCCCAATTCGGCGTCTTGCACTTCGGGCAGACTCGCGGCTTTTCGCTTGGGTCGCGCGGCAGCCATTCGTGCCCACAACGACACCGGCAACCGAGGAGTTGAACCATTCCGATTTGAGGTTGCTTCGCCATCCGTGTTCCCCTTTCTGAAAGGAATTTCCTAAAAGTATATACCGCATGTATTGACTAGCCAACGCCTACTTGTATATACCTCTGGTATACACAACTAGGAGCCGTGGCGATGACGACAGACTGGAAAACACTCGATCGGGAAGGCCGGGCGGTCATGCTGGCAGCAACGGTCAAGATCACCCAGACCGCGAAGGGCTGGCGCGTTCCCTCGCAAGCCGGCAAGGGGAGCTACACGGTCAACCTGGACGGAGAGAAGCCGCATTGCGACTGCCCAGACCATGAACTGCGGGGCGGTTCGTGCAAACACATTCTTGCGGTCAAGCTTGTGATTCAGCGGGATCTATTCGAGGATGGAACCGAGACAGTCACGGAAACCGTGACGGTGACGGAGACCGTCCGCAAGACCTACCGCCAAGACTGGCCCGCGTACAACACGGCCCAACAAACAGAGAAGGCCCACTTCCAGCTTTTGCTTCGTGACTTGTGCCAGGGGATTGAGGAGCCCCAGCAGCGCATGGGCCGCCCACGCATTCCGCTGAAGGATGCCCTGTTCAGCGCGGTTTTCAAGGTCTACTCGACGTTCAGCGGGCGCCGGTTCATGACCGACCTGCGCGCCGCACGCGATGAGGGCCACGTCGAGCGCATGCCGTCTTACAACTCCATCTTCGTCTGCTTAGTACTACAGCGCCCTTTTTATTGATCTTTTACGCTTGGATCGGGCTCGTCGTTTAGCGTGGCACTCAGCGGCGATGCGGTTGCGTTCCTGCCGCCATGCGGACCAGGCGAGGATTTCGCGCTCGTCCCACCTGCGCAGGTCGAGCAGATGCCGCAAGAGGGCGCGGACTTCGGGTACGGTCATTTGAGGCTCTTTT
>DASZPH010000102.1:0-4792 GCA_035550375.1 Pirellulales bacterium
GGCAGCGCGGCGGCGATCGCCAGCTTCGACCAATCGAACCCCAGCCCCTGGGCCGACCTGGCGAACTGGCAGGCGGCGGCTCTGGCCATCCAGCAGGTGGGCGCGGCCGGGGCGCAGCTTACGCAGTCGACGGCGCAGGACAACGCGCAGGCGAGCGAGGAACAGGCCCAGGCCGACGCCACGACGGCCGAAGACGACGCGCAGGCCGAAGCGGAAGCGACCCAGACCGACAGCGAGGCGGAGGCGGCCGACGCCGAAGCGCTGGCCCAGGCCGAAACGACGGAGGCTGTGTTCACCGACCTGCCGGACACGCTGATCGCGCCGTCGGAGGGTCCGGCACCGACGCTGGCGCCGGATTACCAGGGCGGGTACGAGGCCAACGACTACTACGTCCATCAGACGGCCGGCGTATTCACCCAAGAGTGGTCGCTGTGGGGAGTCGGCTGGGAGGCGTTTGCGACCGCGGCCCCGACCTTTGGCGGCTTCGCCAGCAGCGCTCCGCTTGGCACGCTGGACGGCAACTCGGTGCCGGACGTAGCCGGCGGTCCTTACGGGGTCTCGATTCCTTTCCGCCAGCAGGACCTGGTTCGCAACCAACTGCCCCAGGCGCTCAACTACCAGTCGGCGATGCACTTCAGCGGGGGCAACGCCCAACTCCTGGAGCTCACCGACACCCCCAGCAACATCGGCCAGGGCGGCTACAGCCAATCTCCCCTGCCCACCACGCCAGCCTCGACGCAGTTGGCCAACCCCGTGCCGGTGAAGAGTCTGTCTGCTTCTCTCGCGGATGTGCCGGCGCAGGCGGGCAGTGGAGGTACCAGCGATGGGGAAGGCTCCTCAGCCGCAGAGTCCGGCGCGGAGGACACGCTTCCCGCAAAGGAGCAGGCGAATGTCAACAACCGCACCATCAGCGCGGACAACGCGCGTGGGCAGAACAGCATGCAACTGCGGGCCGATAAGGACATGGCCTGGTTGCTACAGCTGCGCGCACGACAAGCCGATCTGTCCGCGATTGTTAGTGCGTTGACCGAGGATTCTGGTGTGGTATCTCGCGTTTCGACGGGCAACGGAGCATCCAAGCAGTGGCACACGTATGACTGGAGTGAGGCCCTTGGTTACCTGAAAACAACGCTCAAAGGACTTGACGCGAACTTTGCGATCGCAACGAACACTGCCGCGCAAGCCTACAACGGCACTGTGGGACCAGGGACATCGGAAGAGCAACTCAGCAACATTGCTCAGACGCTCGATCTGGTGCAAGCGTACGTTCGTGTCATCCACACGGCGATTTGGGTTTCGAGAAATGCGCCGCGAAATCTCGGACCGGCTGGGTTCGTGAACGGTGCCATTGATCAGGCGAACGCTCTCTACCAGAGCCTGGAATCGCTGAAGAAAGGGGGGAGTGTCAATGTCGACAAAGTGACCACCGCAGCCTACTCGTACCTTTACGACTCGGTCAACAAGCTCGGCACCGCAGCGGCCCTAGACTGGGCAACGAAGCTGTTCGGAGCTATTGTCGGCGTCCGCGGTCTTCTGAAGGCCGGGGCCACCCTTCTCGCGTCGGTGAACGGCGCGCCGATCGGGGCGTTGGAAGCCGTGATCACGCAAGGCGGGCAGATCGCGCTGCGAGCGAAGAATGGACTTATTATAACGCTCACGCAGGCGCAGGTCGAGGAACTGGCCATCAACGGCGTCGTTGCCCTTGAAGGTGGAATTCTCGTATACTCGAAGGCCGTCGACCCGAACGGTCTCGGGCGCGCAGCGGAAGCCGCTGTGCCTGGGAAGCAGAATACCGAGCACGTTCCGTCTCCAAACCAGACCGCGGACTACCGTGTGCCGGATCGTTTGAGTAAGGTTGGCCTGGGGGAAATCAAGAATCACCTCAGACTTTCGAATACGGCGCAACTGAAGGACTATCTGAAGTACGCGCAACAGACAGGCCGTACTTTCACGCTCTGGGTGCGCGGGAACGCGTCTGGCCGTCAGACGATTCTGAGCGGGCCACTGCTCGATCTGGTTAAGCAAGGTAAGATCATCGTTAAGCCGATTCCCGGAACGGGAAGCTGGATTCAACCTTGAGGCGCCGATGGCAATTAAACCGCCGATCCTTGATTGTGCACTTTGGACGCGCTGTCCACTTCATACTGAATCGATCGCTTCCTTGTGCTTGGCGGCAATTGCGGAGTCGGTGCCGCGCTCGTTCCCTAGGGAATGGAGCTACAAGTCAGAAGGAGATACGCGGGTATCGACCAAAGATTACCGCGCAGCATTGGAGATCTGGGACCGTGAAGGAATAAGCCCCGGAGGGACACTTGTTGCGGGAACAGGCCGTACTAGAAGCTGGCTACTCGTTTCTTTCGTCTGCACTACTAGCAGGCAGCCGATAGGCTACATGAAACTGAGCACCGGTGCATGCGGAGATAGCATAAGCAAGGGCGCTGGCGAGATGCTGTCCCTATTGCGGCGGTGGGTGGAAGTCACCGACGCTGATTTCGCGCGTCTCTGCCTTGAGGACGAATGGGAGGCAAAGAACGTGATCCGGAATTACCCCGAACCGGATGGCGTGAACGCCTGGAAGGTGTTCAACCAAGATATTGCGAAAGGGCTTCCCGGCGTGTATTGGGCGACCTATTTCGGTAGATCGTTCGTGGATTGGATCGGTGAAGAAGTGATCGGCGCCTCGCCTTGGCCTCATGTCCAAAAGTACGCGAATGGTTACTTGCTGCTACGTTCGGAGTCGCCTGCGATGTGGCGCGATGAAACGGAGTTAGATTCGAGGCTGCGGCGACATCTAGGTGGGCGTCGGTTTTTCGACATATCTGCGCCGCAAAGCACATTAGATATCCTAGAGCTGGAGATTCCGGACTACTACAGCAGCGTCACGGCAGAGCCGCTCGCAGGCGCACCGATTCAAGCAAAGCCATCTACGTCTCAGGCAAAGCCGGTTCGTCGCCGCCGTCTGCCGGCTCGTCAGGCTCCGGCCCTGATAGAGCGGCTGTCGTTCTTCCGTCGCATGGGGTTCTTTGCTGAATTCGGTGATCGCCCGGATGGCGACGTTGCGCGCGAGCTATATGAGCTACAGATGGAGAAGTGGGGAACAGGCTTCATCGGCGAAGGACCGATGGCTGATTTGGAGTTGTTGGCTTGGGACCGAAAGCGCGTGTGGTGGGAAGACACAGAGGCCGACATAGGACCGGGCAATCGCGTCTATGAGTCAGTGCTGCGTCAGTGGGCTAAAATCTCGCGTGGGGCATTCGAGCCGATTGATGTGTCCGAAAGTTGGGGGAGTGAAAGCGGACCAGTGAGAGTGTCATTCACCTTTCGCGGTACGCGGCTCGCGGTTACAGCACGCTATCTCGACGACTACCTCGACCTTAGCATCGTTCGGCAAATCAACGCGATCATTAGCGACACGCAATTAGCCTATGAGGTCTTTGAGGAATTCGATCAAACCGCCTTCGTTGTAGTTCTGAATGCGGCCCACCGAGCTCTACTAGAGACGGAGCGAGCTTGGCGGTTTCGCGAACTGCAGCCTCCGGCAATGTAATCGTCCAATCTTTGGGAGGACGCAGCTCGCTGTAACAATCGGCTATGCCGCCCGTGCAGCGCCGAGTTCACGGTGTGGAGCGACATCGTCTCGTGGGCATCCGCCAGTGGGTTGCCCGGCTTGCCGTGGATGCATTCTCAAGCGGGCATCGCCGCCGCGGAGGCCGCCTGGGCCGTGACGGTCGCGGCCAACTAGTTCGTGCTGGCGATGGTCTCGCTGTCGGTCTCCTCGGCGTCGGCATCGTCGGTGCCTTGCAGCGTCATAGCCGGGTCGACCTCCGTGGCGAAATCGGAGTACGCCAGGTCGATGGCCGCGAACTTCGCCTCCAGGGCGTCAGCCATTTCGTTGTCGTAGTCCGTCAGGGCCTCGGGGTTGTTCTCGGCCGTTTCCACGATCAGGTCGTGGTTGGCTTGGGCCACGCCCTGGCGGTAGTCCTGGGCCGATTGGCCGATGGCGGCCTGGTAGGCCGCGCCCTCCTCGGCCAGCGATCCCTCGAAGGCCGCCTCGTCGTTCGTCAGCGTGGTGCTGAGCGTCTCGTCGGTGTTGGCCGTGTCGTCGGCCGCCGCCTTGTCGGCCGCGTCGATCGTGGTGATCTCGTTGTCGAACTGCGCGGCGTTGTCGGTGGCGTAGGTCATCTCCGCCGTGCCCAGCGCGGCCACGTAGGTCTGGTACGTCGACATCGAGCAGAACAACCAGGCGGTCGACACCTACGACGACCTGGAGTCGGGCGACTACGCGGCCGAAGCCACCACGGCCGCCAACCTGGCGGGCGATCAGGCCACTTACGCCATCACCGTGGCCCAGATCGCGGCCGATGCCGCCGCCAGCTATGCCCAGGCGAACCCCGGCGACGGCCAGGCCCAGTTTGATTCGCTCTACGCCCAGGGCTATGTGACCTGGCTCACCGATCTGGAGCCGGTTTTCGTTGCCAACGCCACGGCCGTGGCCGACGCCGCCGGCGCCGACGAGGTGGCGCTCGTCACCACCGACGTGAATCTGGCCGATCAGGAAGCGACCGACAACGTTGATAACCTCGCCGTTCAGGAGCCGCAATCGGCCGACGAATCCGAGGCGATTCAAGCGGCCAACGATACCTACCAGGAGGAGAGCGTCGCCAACGTCGGGCAAGACGAAATCGGCAGCGCCGAAGCCGACCAGACGCAAATGCTCGACCTGGCCGAGGCGGCCTCGGCCTACATCGTGGCCTGCGCCCAGGCCGACAAGACGCACGCCATCGAGAATTTC
>DASZPH010000103.1:0-5568 GCA_035550375.1 Pirellulales bacterium
GCACGCACTCTTGGCTCAACCGCGCCCGGCGGTTACTCACTCGCTGGGAAAAGAAAGCCGCGAACTACATAGGCTTCTTGCATCTTCAGTTTGCGATCATCGCCCTGCGGACCGCAGGGGTAATCGGATAGGCTCTAAGCAGAATCTCAGCTTCGCGCCTTATTCGGATGGCCTCCCTCAACTCGCCAGGCTCTAAACCAGACTCTTCCCATGCGGCCGTTAACTGCCGCTCACGCTCTTCGCATCGCTTCAATGTGGCCCGTGCCTGCTCCACCTGCTCTTGGTGCGCGCGCCGGTCATAATGGGCTATGGCTGCAATCCCGGAGGCTATCAGCATCGCCGCCAACAATGATTGCAGGGTGAACTGGGCGCGGCGTTGTCGCCATTTGATGACGTATTTCGGGCAATCGTGCTGCGGTCCGTCCCTTAACAGCAGTCGGTCCAAGCTGAACTGAAACCGTCGGCTCATTCGCGTAGCTTAACCTGTTCCGGGCCTGGAACCAAAGTTTCCCGACGGCCGACTGCGGTTGACGCCGACGACGCGCCTGACCGAGAATGCCTGCCATGAGAGAGCAGCAAGGAACTCACCGCTGGGGAGCAGCCGCGGCCGCGCTGTTACTGCTGATTGTCCTGTTGCTGTACCCGCTCAGCGTTGGACCGACGATCCTCATGTACCACACGTTGGGCGAGCCACATTGGATGGGTTTCCTCGAAGTGGTCTATGCGCCGCTGTTCAACCTGCCGGAGCCCTTCGATTCAATGGTCGAGCGTTATGCGGACCTGTGGGTTCCATAGGGCACCCGGGTTGGCAACGTACTGTTCTAAGCCTTACCCCGGGGAACCTGCTATGCCCCTTGCCTGGACGAACGACGCCACCTGGATAGCGCAGCGCCACCTGTCCGCCTATCGCTACAGCGAGCTGATGATGGCAAGCCGGCGAATCTGGGGAGACGCGGAACGGAGCGAGAATCGGTCCGCCGTCGCGTTGGAACGGCTTGCAGCGTTCGTCCGTGAAATGGCGACCTCGGACAAGCTTGCCGGGCGCCTGGTCGGCATCGACTTGGACGACATCGACCTCGTCCAAATCGCCGACTACTGGCTTGGCGGGATCGCGGCGTACCACGAGCTGGCAAGGGCCTGAACGATGTGCGGCCGATTCACCCTTCGGAGTTCGATGGCCGACGTGGCCAAGGCGTTCGATCTGCCCGACGTGCCCGAGCTGTTCCCCCGGTACAACATCGCGCCGACACAGGGCGTCCCGATTGTGCGATTGGGCGAGGACGAGAGACGGCACCTGACGATGGTCCATTGGGGACTGATCCCAGGCTGGGCCGACGACCCCAAAATCGGCAACAGGATGATCAACGCCCGCGGCGACACGGTTGCCACGAAGCCGAGCTTTCGACAGGCGTTCAAAAAGCGGCGATGCCTGGTCGTCGCGGACGGCTTTTACGAATGGCAACAGACCGGCGGACCCAGGAAGCAGCCGTACTACATCCGACTCAAGAACGATGGACCCTTTGCGTTCGCCGGCCTGTGGGAGCGGTGGTCGAAGGGTGGTACGCCGATCGAGTCCTGCACCATCATCACGACGGAGCCGAACGAGCTGATGGCGGAACTGCACGATCGGATGCCAGTTATCCTGCGGCCAGGGGCATACGGCGTGTGGCTCGACCCTGCGGTTCAGGAGCCGGAGCGATTGCAGCCGCTTCTGTGCCCGTACCCGGCGGGTGAGATGGTGGCGCATCCCGTGTCAACCGTGGTCAACAACCCGCGGAACGAGCAGGTGGAGTGCGTCGCGCCAGTCTGACGCAAAAACAAAGACGCCCAGGATGGTTAGGTCCTGGGCGTCCTATGTCGCGTTATCTAGACGCCTTCTTCGGGCTCGTCAAGACGCTTTACTTCCACCCGATCATCCATCAACCCAGCGGCGACGCCATGTAGTATGAAACTTGTCTCAACCTTGGGCGCCCGCTCGTCGCCGGGATCAAGCGATTCCAGCTGCCGTTGTTTGTTCTCCATGACGCATAACACGTCTCGTCTTGCCCCTTCGGGCTCTGTTTCTAGCCGCTTTTTCGCTCGTCGAGCGAGCGCTGCGCACTTCCCGATGAGCTTTCGGCGCCGAATAATTACTGCGGCCGCCGCTACCACGCTAGTCGCGACCAGCCAGAACGACCCGCCTGACCAGCTTACGGAACACTCTAGGTGAGCGGAAACGCTGGCCTTCGCACCCGGTGGTTGCACATGGGCCGCCTCTACAATGGGGCCGGTTGCATCGTTCTGCTTGAGCCGAGTTCCAAGCAAGTCGTGAGGCGAAATCGGAACATTGAGTTTTCGGCCTTCCCAATGCAGCTTTAAAGCGCTTGCTCTTGGGATCTCGCCATGGGGATTTGGCAGCGGGACTCCTCCCATGTGCACCCCGGAGCAGGGGAAGAATGACGGGCTGTAGCCTGAATTGAAAGGTTTGCCGCCCACGGCCGCGTATGGGTAGAGTGCTCTGCTAGGGAGGGCTAGGGGACCAAAGTCCTGGGGAGGCTCGACTGCGTTGCCGTGCTCATGCCGAGCAAGCGAGGATCGGTCACCGGGCGAGACATCGAAGGCATTGCCACAGGCCAGATGGCCGGCCTCCTTCATCCCAGCCAGCATCTTCCGATTATCGTTGAACAGTTGGATACCCAACCCGATCTGCTTCAGGTTGTTGGCACACATGTCGCGGTTGCCCGCTTCACGCGCCCTCTGGATTGCCGGCAGCAACATGGCGACCAGCACGCCGATGATGGCGATGACCACCAACAGCTCAATGAGGGTAAAACCCTTCTTCGATACTTTCACTCAACTTTCTCCTTAGAGACAGTGAAAAAAGCAGGAACAAAACACTTTACGCATACGGATGAAACGAAAGGA
Source organism: Pirellulales bacterium (assembly GCA_035550375.1). GTDB lineage: Bacteria > Planctomycetota > Planctomycetia > Pirellulales > JAICIG01 > DASSFG01. The sequence goes on from DASZPH010000103.1 coordinate 2,905, forward strand.
CCTCCCATGTCGGGACGATGGTTCCGTCCTCGATCTTCACCTGGGTCCCCACCAGGCGATACGCTGGAGTTTCTGTGTCCTAAGCACCTCCTTGCCCTAAAGTGGACGTGCAGCTAAGGGTGTCGGGCCCCCTTCAAGCCTCGACACGCGATACGACGTTCTGTGTCCGTTAACCAGCCTTCACTCTGACGGGTTCCGAAAAGCTTCTTCAACACACTTCCACACACGTTCGGGATCGCCTAAGGCGTCCGCCATCTTTTGCAATACCTCAAGCGGCACCCAGACACCTTCGTGGTTGTTTTCGGCCTTACTTAGACGAGGTTCATCCCACTCGATCAGTGCGGCCATTTGCTCAAGGTTCAAGTGCAGCTCTTCGCGAATCTTTCGCAACAGGTCGCCGATGCGTCTAACTTTAAAGTTCGTGGAACGAGTAACGTCTCCTGTGTCCGCTTTAGAGCGATTGACCTTGCGCTTCTGCCGGGGAACCGTTCGCACAATAAGAAACCTCCAAACAAAACGTGTTCAAAAGTCCTGCTAATGCTCAACGTTCTGACGCTTTTTGTGGCCAGATGTGCGACTTTCGCCGCACGGAGCATTAGCACCTGACCGGAATTATAAGCATTATGTCGAGTTCGACAAGTCGCCAACCCAAAGAATCCTTTTGCCGCGGCAGCAGGACGCGTGAGCGCCGGCGGCCGCTCGTTGTGGCATGGACGGCCACGGCTCCCCTTGTTTGAACTTCACGGCGGGGCAGCTAGGCTGGTCCCCATGCTCGACCGCCAACGCCTCAAGCTCCGCTTCGGCCCCTACCGAACACCGAAGTTCAAATACGGCGCCCGGGTTATGGACGAAATTCGCGGCGAGGTTGAAATCGTCGGCCTGCACGACGGCCCGATCCCTTGGCCGGTCGGCAAATGTGGTCACATTCGCGCGATCGTTCTCTACGGCGACCTCGCGAGAGCGGTGCGCCAGGAAGCGAACATCGTGGTCCAACACTGGTTTGGCGTGAAGCATGTCACGGTGGGGAAGTGGCGGCGGCCCTTGGGGGTCGTGCCTACGAATGCCGGCACCAGCCAGTTACGCCGGGAGCACTTCGACGAGCCCTGGGGCCACCGTGCCCGCAAGCTGGCCCTGACGAAGGCCCGTGACCCCAAGCGTCGGGAGAAGATCGGGGCAAGTCGGCGAGGAAAACCCCGGCCCCCGCACGTCATCGCCGCCATGCGCAAGGGGCGAACCGGCAAACCTCACTCGGGCGAGGCGAAGGCAAAGATGAGCGAGGCCCACCGGAAGCGAGGCACTCGACCACCCAAGGCGGGACGCCCGTGGACAGCGGAAGAGGATGCCCTGTGCCGGGCGCTGCGGCCAGCAGAGGTGGTCAGGCGCACCGACCGGACTCTGGCGGCGGTGAACCAGCGGCGACGAGTGTTGGGCGTGCCGGACGGGCGCCGGCGAGAGAACAAGGCTATCGCCCCCGGGTGAGACCACCGCCGCATCGGCTATAATCACTCCTATGAGCCGACGGTTTCAGTTCAGCTTGGAAAGGTTGCTGAGTACCATCGCGTTGTTCGCCCTGGCGCTCTGCCTGTTGCGGGTCGGTCTCGACTCGCCGGAAAGCGCCCTCGCCGCCATCCCCGCATTTCCGGTCGCGCTGGCTGCGGCGGTTGGCCGATTGTTCGGCCGCGCAGGCGTCTGGAGCGTGAGCGTTTTGGTCACCTACTGTTTGCTGGTCTACCTCACGCTCCGAGCCCTCTTGGCTTTTGTCACCTTCGTAGCCACCACCTGCCTGGCGGCTGTGCCGATGGCAAAAGTGTCGCGGTTCATGTGGAACCGATTTACCGAGGGAGCGCCACCCCGCCACTGCTAAGCTTATGCGCCGCCCTCAATTCACCCTCCGATCGTTGCTGGTCCTTCTGCTGGCGGTCGCCTGCTTCCTTGGCGGGATGCGGTTTGAGCGGGAGAGACTTCGAGTAGAAGCCGAAGCGGCTAGACGAGAGGACATTCGTGTCTATCCGCTTGTCGGCCGTGGCAGGCTAATCACGCTGCCGGACGGAACAAAACATCTCCAGCCCGTAGCGGTTGAGACCGAGGAGAAACGGACCGCAAGGAAGTGACCGTGCCCGCTTTCCAGGCACCGCAACAAACCTAAGACGATTACCGGTTTTTGTTTGATGCCGGCTCAAATGGAAGCGAAACCGAGTCCCCAGTTCCAGAGTCCCCCACGGCCCAACCTTTTGCGGTGGAATAGGCGCCATGGACGAGAACCCGTATCGAGCACCGGAAGGAACGACAATCCGGCAAAAGTCCAAAAGCGATTGGCTCAAGAAGGCTGTCACGTTAATTTGCGGTGTCGTGCTCGCCCTGCTTGGTGCCCTACTCGCGCTGCTTATCGCAAACGCCATCATGGAAGCTGTTTCACCGAGGCCGCGACCGCCTACGCCCGTCCTTCCTGTCCAAACAGGCTGACTACTAGAACCTTCCAGCAACGCACCTGATTGAAACTATGTAGGAAGCCTCCGTCGGCCAGTTAACGTGGAACTTGTGGGGGTTTCACGGTTGCTGACCTCGGGAGGTGATGATGTTTTACGTTGGCTTGGACATTCACAGCAAGCACGTGGCGATGTGTGTTCTGGATCAGAACGGCAAGGTGTTTCGGCGGGCCAAGTT
>DASZPH010000104.1:0-16441 GCA_035550375.1 Pirellulales bacterium
AACTTGGCCCGCCGAAACACCTTGCCGTTCTGATCCAGAACACACATCGCCACGTGCTTGCTGTGAATGTCCAAGCCAACGTAAAACATCATCACCTCCCGAGGTCAGCAACCGTGAAACCCCCACAAGTTCCACGTTAACCGGCCGACGGAGGCTTCCTACATAGTTTCAATTAGTGTGTTGCCGGTGGGTTCTGGGATTTCAGTCGAACGGTCCTCGCCAAATAACGATCCACCAAAGGATCGCATCGCGAACGGGTGTCGGAACCAATCGGAGCGGCAAGACAAGGGGATACATGGCCTTCTCAAACCAAGGCGGATCACCAACGGCTTTGCCCAACCAGGCGAGCGGTCCAAGGCTGAGTGGATAAATGACGAACACGACGATGAGGATGATCGCTGTCCAGAATGCCCAAGCGTGGCGGCGTCGGCGGTTCTCGTCCATGGCGCCTATTCTACCCGACTAAAGGTCTCGGCTGTGGGATCTGAAGCTGGGTCGCCAAATCCTTGACGCAGGCAGTGACGCCCCTGGTTGCTTTCGAGTGTCAGGGGCGTTCTACTTTTACTGGCCGTCCTGCGGCCGACGCCAGTTTCGCGCCTCGATGAAAAGTCTGGGCGGCTAATCAGCGTCTTGGCCTCTATCCATATCTCCGCCGACTATGCGCGCGATTGCCGGCTCCATCCTGATCCTGGCGGCGGTGTTGTTCCACCAGTCGCCGGCCACGTCGCGACCGGTCGGTTTGTACCTGCTTTGTCTGATCGTGCTGGTCGGCGCTTTTTATCTGGTAACCGACGTTGCGAGCCACCTCTGCCCGCCCTACGTGGCCGCAATCGCAGCTCGCTTCTGGCGCTGGCTGCTGAACGGTAGCGGTTTTTTGATTAAGGGCACCCTCTTGGGCGCACTCGTGGGGGTGCTGGCTAACCTGGCGTTGTTTGGCCCGTCTCGGATCGGCAATCTGGCCGCCATCCCCGGTGCCTTCGTCGGGCTGGTACTTGGAGTCGTCCTGGACGCCGTAGCTCATCGGCATCGGCACCGCCGTCTCACTGAACCAGCCGCAGCGAACGAGTCGAGCGACGACGCCGAACCGTTTGCCGACGACCGACAGGCGCGGCTTGTTGAGTCCCACGGCTGGGATTTGTCCCTCGGCGTTACGCACACCATCCCGGACTGGCCGCGAGACTCGAACCCGATAGAGCGGCAATAAACTGCAAACCAGGGCCAGGGCCTCGCAACCAATCTGGACCAGGCAATGCACCAGGCATACGACGCTGCGTCCTGGCGAACTGGTGATCGAGCTTGTAGCGGCTGGGGACGGACGAATGAGCATTGTCAAGCAGAAGACGACCGCTACGCAGCCACGTCGAGTCGCTCCGTGAAGTTGCTCGACGTGGCTTTTTTATCCACGCCCATTCCAAGTTTTTATTTGGCGCATTTGCAGTTTTCTATCAGACTAACGGCGTCCTTGCCGCGTTGGGCACCGGGAGCAATACCCGGTCCTTGCCGCCCGGCGCGGCGAGGCTTTCTTCATCGGGCTAAGCGGCGCCAGACGAATGCCAATTGCTTAAGTCGCCCTGCAAGACTGGGTTCAATTTCGGTTGCCAGTTCCAAAGTTGCAGGCGAGCGTAGCCGGAGTGCGTCCTTTCGGCTGCCGCCAACTTCATTTGCGCGTGCCCCGACGCTTCCGCTCGCTTGCCCCTTGCATCCGCAATCAAAGCTCGAATCGCTGCGGCTTTGAAATCTTCGACTGGAAACGTCGTAGGTGAAGCGAATTCGTCGCAGCCAGCAGCCCGAAAACGAGGTGGGTCGTGGTCCTATAGCTGGGCAATACCCAGCATTGTGGAACCCACTTCGACTTCGCTGTAGCCTAGCCAAAAAATGCAGCCGGATCTTCGTCGGTTCAGGTTATTCGGCGATACCATGTTTCACCTGCGATAATGCACCGTCAATTTGGTCACGGCCGAAGTCGAGCGCGTCGAGTTATCACTGCGAACGACCCTGGTTGTTTCCGGCGCCAGAAGCGTTTTATTGAACATAAGAGAAGATACGTATGAGGACGCACGCCACCGGCCCGACGGACGACCCTTATGACCTGGACCGCTTTGTGCAGGCCCAGGAAGGGGATTACGAGCGCGCGCTGTCGGAAATCGGCAGCGGCCGGAAACGATCGCATTGGATGTGGTATATCTTTCCGCAATACGAAGGGTTGGGATTCAGTTCCACCTCCCGGCGGTACGCGATCAAAAGTGTCAAGGAAGCCGAGGCGTACCTGAAACATCCGGTCCTTGGCCCGCGGCTCGCCGAGTGCGCCGCGGCCGCTCTTCACGTTGAGGGGCGGTCCGCGTCCGAAATCTTCGGTTCTCCCGACGACATGAAGCTCAGGTCGTCGGCGACCTTGTTTGCCTACGTGTCGCCTCCCGGCTCGGTGTTCGACCAGCTCTTGGAAAAGTTCTTCCACGGCCATCCGGACAAGAAGACACTCGACCTGGTCGGGCAGGCTCGTCAGGGGACGTAGCGATCGAGGTGGTCGCAGAGCTTGGCCGTTCCACGGCTTGATGCAACGATGGCAGACAGCGAAGGGAGTTTCTGATGGCGGTGATCCGCGAACAGCATCTCGACCGGCTGCGTGAGGCGAGGTTGCTGATCGGACGATGAGGGAGCGTCGATCGGTGACTGCTTGGAATGATCCGCGCAGACCGGCTTCTGTCAACGACGGGCTTCAGCGGCGCCGCTCGCCCTGCCGCAAAGCGTCCAAGTATCTGGCCACCGCCGCGCGTACACGAGAGCTTGACTCGCCGAGCAAGGCCTTCACGGTGCTATCGGTCAACTCGCCGCGCTGGTGCAATACCGCGGCGGCTTGGACGGTGACCGCTTCGTCGTAGTCGGCCAGAAGGCTGGCGAGACGCTTTATATCGCCCGCCGCCTGCCGCGCCAGCTCCAGGGCATAGGCGCGGGGACTCGTGTATCCGGCCGTGTCATCTGCATCGATGTAGACCGCCCCCGTCACGCCAAGGGTATAGGGAGCCCACTCTGGCGAATCGGGTTGATAGGGCTTCGCCGTGGGCCAATAAGGGTTGGAAACGCCCGGCCCAATGGCCACCACAACCAGATGGGCGTCGCGACGCGGCCGGGGAATGGTCCATATCGAGTCATATTTGATTCGCGCGTGGCCCGCTTGAGGCGGTTTCTCACGACGAGCCTCGCTGCCGTTGACAAACAGTACGACTTCCGTGGCATCGCTCCAGGAGGGACCGAGCACTCGGACACGAACGTCTAGCTCCGCGCAACTGGCCGCTGATACCAGGTCGCCCGGCCCATACCGTCCGTTCACTTCAACGTCGGCAGCCAGGCCAAAGCTCACCAAGACCCGGCCGGCAAGTAAACTGCCCACGGCCTCTGCCACGCTGATCTTCCCTGGCTGGTCGTCATGGCAACGGATATAGGTCCGAGCCTGGCCGACGATCGACCTGGCCACGTCGTGGGAATCGCTGGAGCCGACGGGCGTGATGCGGTGACCGGCGTTTAACAGCCCAAACCAGTCGTAAACCAACCGCCAAGGGTCGGTCTGCAACGCTCCTGAGTTGACGAGTTCCATCGCGTTGGCTGGTAACTCCCAGCCATCGAGTTCCTCTCCGGCGAGAGAGAGGTGCCGTGCCGGGGCAAAGGGGCGAAAGCCGCCATGTACGTCTCGTGGATGGTTGAGCACGACCACTCGACCTTCTTTGGCGTCGATTGCATTAGAGACTGCCGGCCAACTCGTACCGCCAACGTCGATCAACGGGCCGTCGGCATCGAGGGGGAAGACGTTGAAGTGGCCGACACGCGTTGTGACTTCATTGCCAACCACCGGGGTATAGAAGGTGCTCAAGCCGCTCGACTCTAGCGCCTTTCGATAGTCGATCTTGACGTTATGGTCGGTGGCAATCGACAGCTCCACGCCTTCGCCGGCGAGCGTGACCAGGCGTTCGTCGAGCGTGGCATCGCCATGTCCGGAGTAGGTCAGCGTGTGGACGTGCGTGTCGCAGCTTACAAAGCCGGGCATCGGCACTTCGCGGCGGATCGCCAGCCGAACGACCTGCGGCTGGCCTGGGGCAACCTCGATCTGCTTGACGTCCACGCTGTATTCAAAGCCGCGCCCGGCGTAAACCGTGTATTTCTCGGCGGGCAAGCCGAACTCGGCCATGCCGTCGGCGGTGTAAAGCACGCCTGGCCGCACGGCAAGACGCTTGCTCGACTCCGCACCGATCGTCATCAGCGAGCCGTTTTCATCGACGACTGTCACTCGCGACGGCACCGGATGCCCGGTCTGGGCATCGGTAACCACAACGTTCAGCGTGGCGGCACTCAGCGCCTCACGGCGTGTTCGGTCGATCAGTCGCAGGTCGCCGACTTCGATGTCATCCGACGGGCGCCCGTCACCTTCGATTGCGAGCTGGTTGTCACCTGGCCGGAGAGCCGAAGGAGGGATCTCCCAGAACGTCGTTATGTCGTTCTCATCGGGGGGCAAGGAGCCCAGATTCTGATCGTTCAGGCGCAATCGCCACGTCTGCTTTACATCTCGGTGCCGCACGCGCAGTGTGTGCGGTCCGTCGGCTGGGTCGGCGGCGAACGTCACCGTCAATGCGTTCCCTTCCGCCTCTTCGGGAAACTTTGCCCACTCGCGTTCGTCTCCCGAACGGAGATGGTGCATCCGCTTATCGAGCGTCCGCTCAACCGCCGTGCACTGCACTGCACAGATTGCCAAGCCGGAAAGAATAACCGCGACCGTTCCGGAGACCGTCGTCAGCCTTTTACAGGTCCGCTTCCGCATTCGCAGGGAGGCTTACGGCCTAACTCCAAGGCAATAGAGATGGGTAGCCGTCCGAATGAACAGCCGGCTTTGCGAAATGGCAGGCGACGCGAAGATCGCTTCGCCGAGTTGATTCCTGGCCAGCTCTCGGTACTTGTCGGTGTCGGTGGCAACGACGATGGTCTGGCCCGATTCATCGCAGAAGTACGCCTTGCCGTCACCCGCGACCGGCGAAGCGGTGAAAGCGCCGCCAAACCGCTTGCGCCACGCCAGACGCCCGCTCCTCGCATCCAGGCAGGTACCGACGCCCTTGTCATCGACGAGGTAGAGCCGATCGCCCACCAGTACGGGAGAGGGAACGAACGGCGAACCTCGCGGGTTCGACCAGACCACGTGCGAATCCGTCACGTCACCCTTTCCACCTGGCCGAACGCACACGGTTTGGCCGTTCGGGCCGGTTGTGGCGAAGATCAACCCGTGCCCGAAGACGGGAGTCGGCACGCATTCGCGGCTCAGGCCACCGACCGTCCAGAGCTTCTCGCCCGTTGTTGGATCGTAAGCATCGAGGCGATGCGAGCCGCAGACGAGGAGTTCGTCGCGCACGTCCGTGATGGCTGGAGCCACCGTCGTCGTTGGAACGCGCGCACGTTTGGGGCTGGCCACCGGCAACTCACCTTCGGCTTTCCCTGTGGCCGGCGGCGTCAATTGCGGTGACGACCAACTCAGCCAGACATCCGGCCGATCGGCCTTCCAACGGTTGGCCCCCGTCGCCTTGTCGATTGCCAAGAGGTACGAAGGACCGTAGTGGTCGCATTGCAGGACGAGAAGGTCGCGATAGAGCAAGGGCGAGCTGGACGCGGCAAAGCGGTTCTCAAACGGGCCGTACTCCGACGCCAGTGAGCGTTGCCAGACGAGGCCGCCGTCGAAATCGACGCACACCACATCGCCCGATCCATAGAAGGCGAATATATGCTCCCCGTCCGTGACAGGCGACGGACTCGCCATGCTGCTCTTCGTCGGATGATAGAGCGTCGGCGCACTTCCCCAGAGCCGCAGATGCCATTTCTCGCTACCATCGTCGCGGGCCAGGCAGATCAGGTGCAATTCGTCCTGGTTGCGGCCGTCCGAGGACGTCACGAACACCCGTTCCCCCCAGACAATCGGGTTCGATATTCCAGAGCCGGGTAACGCGACCCGCCAGTGCACTCCCTGTTTCTCTGACCACGAAACAGGGAGCCCCGTCTCGTTGCTGAGGCCATTTCGGGCTGGTCCTCGCCAGCCAGGCCAGTTCTCGGCGTGCACGTGCTCAGAGGCCCAACAGGCCGCGAACGAAGCGACCACCAACGTCAAGTTGCATCGCGCCCAGAATCGCCCTCGCATCATTCCGACGTCTCCTTCGCTTCCGGCAACGCTGACACCAAGCCGACGCCGACGCCCGTCTCATCGCAGAAGCGGAGTTGGAGCGACCAGTTATTGGGGACTTCCGGATCTTTGTGCTGCGGCCCTTGGCATACCTTAACCAACAGCGTGTTCTTTCCACTGCGGAGCCGTACGGGGACGACGAAGCGATCGAAACGCGTCCCGTTGAGCCATTGCTCGCGGCCGAAGGCCTGCTGGCCATTGAGCCAAACGGTGCAGTTATCGTCCGCCCCACAACGTAATTGCACGTCTATGTTGCGAGGAGCAATCAGCTCGCTGTAGGCATAGCCGACGGCTTCTTTCACCGGCGCGATCGCTTGGATGAGATTCAATTGACCGAGGGCATCGGTACCACGGTGGCGTGCCCATCTGATCGTCGCGCCGTCCTTGCCACCATAGGTCGCTTTCAGGTCGATTCGCGTCTCAGGCGGAAAGACCATTGCGAAACCTGTGTATTCGGGAGCGTCGAACGGCCCCAACAGATACCAGTCGGTCACCAACCCCAGATGAGTGGCGATGTCGGCCTTTTCGCCCATGGCGGTGAGCTTGGCGGCGGCCTGGCTGACCTGGTCCGCACTTCGAGCATGCTCGAAAGCATTCCGAAACTGGGCGATGGCTGGCAGCCGATCGCCGGATGCCTCGGCCTTCGCGCCTGCCGCCAGCGCCGCGTCAACCGCATCGGCCCGAAACTCCGGGTCGTCCAAGAGCGTGGGAACAAAACCGGCCGCGAAGCCCGGCTGCAAGCGGTCAAGGAGGTTGACCACCAAACGCCGCACCCGGCCCTGCTTGCGAGGGTCGCCGGCGAAGGTGCGAAGGTCCTCCAGCGGAAATTTCGGTTCCGGCCGCGACAGTTCGCGAGTCACGATTTCCTCGTAGACGGTCCGATACCAGTTCGCGGCGACGACATTCGTCGTATCCATCGCCCCAAGCAGCCGCGGGAGGACGTCTGCGCCATGCCGGCTTAAGCGATCCCGTGCCTGTCGTGCCTCGCGAGAACCAGTGGCCAGTGGTCCAGCGTGGGCAATCCGTGCGATGTCTTGTGCGATGTCGTCGCCGGCCGGCTCCAGGGCGGAAGCGCCGTTTTCACTTGCGGTGACGTGCCGGAAGCCATCCAATGGCAGCATGGCACTGACGATCATCATTGAGAAAGCAGTGCTTGGTTTCATCCAGCCTCCTATCATGGCGACGATTCTTCGCATGTGCTCATGATAACGCGTGGCGCAGGCTTCGGAACCAAACACAGTTTCTCGGTCAGCGATTTGAGCCAGTTGGCGTGGGATCAGGGAAAGGGGCCACGCAGACCAAGCTAAACGCGGCCAGACCGGTTATCCTTGAGCTCGTTGAAAGGAGCAACCTGTGCTTACGATCAGCGATACGCGTCCAGCGCACGATTGCCAAGGCTTTTCCCGGCGTGATTTTTTGCGGATCGGAGCCTTGGGAACCGGCGGTTTGTCGTTGGCAGGGCTGCTGGCGAGCCGGGCGCGCGGCGAGGCCACCACTCCTGTCCTCACCGGCAAGTCGGTGGTGTTGCTCTTTTTGCAGGGCGGACCGCCGCATATCGAGTTCTTCGATCCCAAGATGACCGCCCCGGCGGAGATTCGCTCCGTTACAGGCGAGGTACAGACGCGTATTCCCGGCATTACGTTCGGTGCCACGTTCCCCAAACTGGCCCAGCGAGCTGACCAGCTTGTCGTGGTACGGTCCTACGGTTCCGGGAACAGCGCCCACACCTACAACCAGGTCGTCACCGGTGGCGACCCGACCGGTCCCGCGATCTCCGCCGTTTATGCCCGCGTTCGCGGCACGAACCATCCCCGGACCGGCTTGCCGACCAACGTGCTGGTCTTGCCGGAGGCCGTTGAAGACGGCCTGAAGTTTGACACGAACTTCGAGACCGCCGCGCTGCCGACGTTGACCCAGCCCGGCCTACTTGGCTCGACGTATGACGCGTTCAACCCCAGCGGCGGTGGCAACCTGAAACAAGACATGCAGCTTCAGTTGCCCGCGGCCCGGCTCGAAGATCGGCTGGCCTTGCTGGAGAAGCTTGATGACCTGCGCCGCCACGCCGAAGCGTCTCGGGCGATCGAGAGCTTATCCCACTATCAGCAGCAGGCGTTCGACGTCGTGATCCGCGGGGTGGCTAGCGCTTTCGACCTCTCCAAGGAAGATGCCGGTACGATCGCGCGCTACGACACGAGCCACCTGTTCCGCAGGGAAGAGTTGACCCGCTGGTACGACATGCGTCGGGTATCGAACCTGCTCGGCCGGCAGATGTTGCTCGCACGGCGGCTGTGCGAGGCGGGTTGCGGCTTTGTCACTGTTTCCGACTGCGGCTGGGACTACCACGCCAACGGCAACAGTCCCAAGCAGATGGCCGGAATCTACGGCATGGGCGGCCAGGTCGATCATGCCGTCAGCACTTTCATCGACGACGTGCGCGAGCGGGGGCTGGAGGACAGAATTCTGCTTGTTGTCACGGGGGAGATGGGGCGCACACCGCGTCTGAACAACAACGGTGGCCGGGAACATTACGGCGAGTTGACGCCACTTCTGCTGTTTGGCGGCGGGCTGAAGATGGGGCAGATAATCGGCCAGTCCGATGGCCAGGCCAGCCGGGCGTTGACGGAACCATACCGTCCGCAGCACTTGGCGGCCACGCTGATGGAAGCCCTCTTCGACGTCGGCAAGCTCCGACTCGTCCCCAACGTGCCGAGGGAGATTACGCGTCTCACCGAGATTGGCAAACCGATCGACCATCTGTTCGCGTGAGCCAACCTTGGCGGTACGGCGACGCTTGGCGGTCGGCCACGATCAGGGATCCGTTGGCACGAAGTCGGCCGCGGGGCAACTCGGGACCAATCAGCCGCCGACCTCGTCCAACCAAAACTTCGCCGAGCCTTCGGTATCTGCACGTAGAATGACAACCAGGCATTCAATCGCTGTTTACGGGAGGACCGCGTGGGTCATCGAAACGATCATCCCCTTATCCGCCGCTTTCCGCGGCGGCGATTACTGCAGTGGGGAGCTTTAGGCGCCGCGGGCTGCGGTTTGTCGCTGACGGACTTACTGGCGGCCCAATCTGTCGGGTACGGTATTCCTCCGACTGCCGATAACTGCGTACTGCTGTTCCTCGATGGCGGTCCGAGCCATCTCGACATGTGGGATATGAAGCCCGATGCGCCCGAAGGCATTCGTGGTGAGTTCAAGCCTATCTCGACCTCGCTGCCGGGTTACCAGATGAGCGAGCACCTGCCCAAGATCGCTCAACTCATGCACCGGGCTACCGTGGTGCGGTCGATGCACCACAGCGTCAACAACTCGCACGGCGCGGCAGTCTATACGGCGCTGACCGGACTGGACCGCGGCGAACGCGGAGGGTTGGCGTCACCGACCGACCATCCCTGCATGGGTGCGGTCTTAGCGAAACTGCGGCCGACGCCGCCAAACGTGATTTCGCATGTTCACATGCCATACATCACGCAAGAGGGCGCAGGCAATCCGCCGCAACCGGGGTTCTTCGGCGGATTCATGGGCCGCAGCTACGATCCGCTGTTCGTCCTGGAAGACCCCAACTCACCCAGTTTCAAAGTGCCCGAGTTAACGTTGCGCGACGAGGTCTCTCCGGATCGGCTCGGCCATCGGAGGCAGTTATTCGGCAACCTCGGTGATCCGTTGGTGAATGCCGGTCGAACGGACGCCGCAGAGATGACGGCGGCGCAAGGCATCGCCCTGGATCTGCTGACCTCGCAGGAAACGCAGAGGGCCTTCCGATTGACCGAAGAAACCGACGCCGACCGGGATCGCTACGGTCGTAACGTCTATGGCCAGAGCGTCCTGTTGGCTCGGCGGCTGATCGAACGGGGCACGCGGCTGGTCACGATTTCGTGGGCGCCAAACGCCAACGCCACCTGGGATACACATGGCGGCAACTTCCAGAGCCTGAAAACAACATTGCTGCCTCAGCTCGACGCCGCGTGCAGTAGTTTGGTCAACGATCTGGTCGATCGTGGCTTGCTCGAACGCACGATCGTTGCCGTCTTCGGCGACTTCGGCCGGACCCCACGCATCAACGGCAACAACGGCGGGCGCGATCACTGGAACTATTGCTACAGCCTGATGCTGTTCGGCGGGGGCTTCAAAGCCGGACTCGTCTACGGATCGAGCGATGCCACGGGTGCTTATCCGGCGAGTAATCCACTCGTACCGGGCGACATCCTTTCGACGATCTACCACGCGTTGGGCATTCCCAACCAGCACGAGATTTACGACCAGCTTCAGCGACCGCACCGGGTCGTTCCGGCAGGCGATGTTGTGCGAGAATTATTGGCTTAGCGATTGTTGTGGATGGCTGCCAGCACTTGGGGCGACAATAGGATAGCTGCCTAAAAGGACCGACCGTGATTCTATCTGACGGCCCCGTTCCTCGGCGGTCAACGCCAAGCCAGACCGGCGACCTCACATCGTTCCGTCGGGCATCCTAGTAATAGGCGCTGCCTAACAAGTCTCTTCGACTCCGTCGCGGCACAGACGTTGAAACTCCTCTCGGAGACGCTCTAGCTGCTCGTCAGAAAGGTTCTCCAAGTCGATCATGCCGTTGCGGGCCTCGGCCACCGCGCGAAGTAGTTCATCCAGCTTGAGGTGAATCGCCTGGGCATCCCGATTTTGCGTATTCTGGATCAAGAACACCATCAGAAACGTGACGATTGTCGTTCCCGTGTTGATGACCAACTGCCACGTATCGGAAAAGCCGTAGATCGGTCCGGCGATTGCCCATCCGATGATGACGAGCAGTGCTGCAAGAAAAGCCCACGGCTTGCCGGCCGCTCCTGCGGTAGCTTTGGCCAAGTGGCGAAAGGCATCGTTCAAGATGCGGTCTCCTGTTTTTCCCACAAGGCAGAGCAAATGAAGTGCCGAAGTGATGCCACCCGCCGCTCGCCCTCATGCGACCCGTGGATGCATTAGCACTACAGCACTCTTTTTTGGGACATTTTACGCATGGCTCGGGCTCGTTGTTTAGCGTGGAACCACATTGCCCAATGATACGGGCTGTCCGTCAGGAATGGCTGCCGCCGCTTTGCGCCAGCAGAACGTCGAATTTGAATGACTATACCGAGTCGGGCACCGGATGCCGGCTGTCGTTGTGCCGTCTCAGCAGTTGGTTGGCGGCGTCATGATCAACAAACTGTTCTTGGTCGGGGTCAAACCGGAGCTTCACATTGCCGACCTGGTGGGCGATGTTGCCAGCATGCACGAGCGTGGCGCTCTTGTGCCCAAGCTCGATGTGGGCGTTTGGTCTCCTGCGGGTTTTCACCGACTCGATGAAGTCCTGCTGATGGAACGAGTCGCCAGGACGGCCCGGCATTTGCGAGATCAACTCGCCCGGCCGTGACTGCTTCTTGGGCGGGCCGAACACTTGCCAACCGCCCCCGTGCCGGCCGACGTACATCAGCCCCTTGGTGCCGTAAATTTCGATACGGGTGGCACACTGGGGCCAGTACGGAAACAGGTCGCTCGTACGAATGTCGTTGGCGATCTTGTCCATGTACGGTGGATAGCCCGTCAGTTCAAAGGTCAGCAGCATCTTCGGCAATTCGTAGGTCACAACCTGCGTGTCCGGAACTTCCTGGTCATCGTCGAAAGCGAATCGGCCGCCCGCGGCATGGATACCCTTGGGCAGCTCGGGATCGCCGAGCAACATGAGGGCCAGATCGAGCTGATGGATACCGTCGTCTGCGAAGTCGCCGCCGGAGTACGCCCAGAACTTGTGCCAACCGCCGGCAAAGATGCCCGAGTTGTGTTGCCGCTTGGGCGCGGGGCCGAGCCAGGTTTCCCAGTCGAATCCGGCCGGAGGTGGGTCGTCTGGCGAGAGGCGGTAGGCAGTGCCAGATTTGAGGTTGAAGACCTTGACCAGATGCACGTCTCCCAACTGGCCGTTGGCGATATATTCTCGTGCCGCCTGGTTGTAAGGAGCGCTGCGGTTTTGGGTTCCCACCTGGACGATGCGGTCGTGGTTGCGGGCCGCTTCAACCATTTTCCGGCCCTCCCAGATGTTGTGCGAGGGTGGTTTCTCCACGTAGACGTCCTTACCAGCCTGGCAGGCCCAGATTGTCGCCAAGGCGTGCCAGTGATCAGGGGTGGCGACGATCACGGCGTCTAAGTCCTTGCGATCCAGCAGGCGCCGAAGCTCTTTTTCAGGCGTTGGCGGCCGGCCCTGTCGCTCGCTAAGTTGCCGGCAAGCGGCTGCCAAACGCCCCTCGTGCAGATCGCAGACGTAGCGAATCTCGACGTCGGAACGCGAGGCAAAGTCCATCGCGACGTGCGTGCCGCGTCCGCCGGCGCCGACCAGCGCGAGCGCCAAGCGATCGTTGGGGCCGACGGCCCGCGCGCCTTGGGATGTCGTCGTCGCGACTGCGGCCGCGATCGTTCCTGACGTGAACGCTCGACGCGAGATTTGATTCATTTTTGAGCTCTCAGAGCTTCGGCACGGTTTCGCCGGGTCGGTCGCCACGGGCCGTTACTCAGAACAGTGCCTCGATGGGTTTTCCAGTGCTAACTGTGAGCGGCCGACCCGACTCGGCGCGAACTTCCCGTCGCAGGCGAGGCAGATGCTCACAAATGTGCAAACCGGGTATGTTTGTGGAGATCGGCTGGAACGGGCCGCGGATCTCCGCAGGGGCTTGCGGCTTCAAGTCCCACAGGTCGAGATGAGGGGGGCCTCCCAGCAAATACACCAGGATGCAGGAGCGAGCCCCGCCACGTTTTCGCGAAAGGTTCGCGTCGGCGGTCGCCGGAGAGCTAAGCCAGCGACCGCTAACCGCGGCGAGGCCGCCAAGGTGCAAAAAATCTCGGCGCCGAAACGCTGTCCGACCAGAACCGAGATGCTGGGTGACCATGTTCATGGACCTTCAGGCATTGGCCGACGACGCCGTTTTAGCAGATCGGCGCGACTGGCGTCAAAGACGGACTGGCGCTGGAGCGAGTTGACCCCGTGGCACCGCCCACATTCACTTCACCGCTGGCTGCTGCCACGCACCCGAACTATCCTTTGATACTTTCACGTGGTGAAGTCCAAAAGCAATCATCCAAAAACACCTCAACGGTCTCATACCGAAACGACGTTAGAAGGCTCATTCGGCATGAGCCTCTCTTCTAGTTGTTCTGCGCGAGCAGCCTCCTGCATCCAACTGCACGAATCTTTTGGCGCCGGTTGCGCGCAGGGCGGAAACGTCAGCATTGACGATGCCGCCGACGTGTCGCAAACTAAAGGGGCGTAACATCAAGCGAGAGTGGCGGAATTGGCAGACGCGCTGGACTTAGGATCCAGTGCCGCAAGGCATCCGGGTTCGAGTCCCGGCTCTCGCAGTAGTTGACTCAGGCCATCGGCTTATGGCGGGGCAGCGCATGAGCCTGGCCGTGGCAACCGCTGCGAAGGACAAACAGTTTGGGGGCTTTCGCAGAATTCGTGGCGTAAAAAAGCAAATTTCTTTTCAAGCATTCGACCTCCGTCTTCAGTCGACTGATCTGCTCGTAGAGCTCCGCCTCCTTCGCGGACAACTCGTCGCGGCCCTTGCTCCGACCGTCCTCGAACAGCTCCGCTGCTTGATCCAAGAGCTGCTTCTTCCAAGCCATCGCCTGGCTCCCCCGCGCCCCGTACTTCGAGGCCGGTTCCGCCGTCGTCTGCTCCCCACGAACCGAAGGGCACGCCGGACTGGCACACAATGGCAGGGATTGGCAGGCAGTGGCAGGGATTGGCAGGCCCGCCGGCGATGATGAGCTGATTCTGGCGTTGCCCGCCGGCGAGGCCGCGCGGGAAGCTGCCGAGCGACCGGCGACCCAGGCGAATGTCGCCAGGGGCGCGCGGCTTCGCCTGCTTACCCATCCCGCCGCCGCCACCGTCGAGCGGCCTTCGGTTGAGCGGCCTTGAGACCGAAAGAGTTCGCGACCGCCCGCCGACGTGCCCTTCTGCCCCATGCTGGCCTCCTGTCCCTTCGCCTTGACCCGACGGCCCCTGATACCCTTCCATACCGCGAGACATTTTCCAGTCAAGGCATGTTTCGCTCTCACGATGGCGGCAGCCGTCGGCGGCACCGCAACTAATCGCCAATTGCATTGACGGCAGGAAAAGTCCACTGCCACGTTTCTTGCGGCTTTGCCCGCTGCCGAGCGGCGTTTCGTAACTCCCATTCGATCCCATACATCCTTTGGAGATCGTAGCCGCCGTGGGCGGCAGACCCGCATCGGCTCTCCCAGGGAAAAGTTTAAATAACACGACCGATCGTGCTTTACTAGTACGACCGATCGTACTATAATGTCACCATGCGTTTGAAAATGACCGGCCAAACGAGGTTCCCGCCCAACTGTCTGGCGACTGCATCCGCTAGTGCCCGGCCGAGCATCGGGAGGGGCGGGTCGCCAGCGGTACGTTTGGGCAGGTCGCCGATGGAATCAAGATCGGCCGTGTCTATCCCGGGCGGAATGCTCCCGAACGTCGACGGAGTACTGGGCGCCCGGCCATTGACTTTCCGGCGTTTGAGCAAATGCCGCCAGCTCGCTGTCGGCAGACGCCGGCAGAACAACAGGGGCCAATCTCCACACTCCCGTATAAGGAGCACGCACCATGGGTCGGTCTTTCTTGTCGTGGCGTTCGCACAATGGCACTGGGCTGAAAGGCAAAAGCCGCCAAGCTTCCTTGACTTTTTCGTCCGCCAAGCGGCTGCGAAAATCGAGGATCGAGCCGCTTGAGTCCCGCGAGATGCTGACGGCCGTTGCGCAAGGCCTTCCGTCGCCACAGGCGACGGAAGCCGTTGTCGCGGATCAGCCCATCACCGGTGTTCCGCAGACGTTGACGGGGACCGCCGGGGTTCCCTTGGGAAAGCATGCCGGCGTCGGTTTCGGCGAAGTGATCGCCGGCATCCGGCAAGACATTTCAGCCGGGCTGCAGACCTTTGGCGCCGTCATTAACTGGGGGGACGGCCCCGTCACCAATGGCGACGCCTTTTTGGATCTTTCGCTTGCATCCGATACTCAACACCGCACCTACAGCGTGTTCGCCGCGCACACCTACACGCAGCTCGGAACGTACCCGATCACGGTCGTGTTCAGCGAGCAGGGAGTTCTCGAGGCGACCGTAACTTCCACGGCAATTATCAGCGGGACCGGCAATCAACAATTCGTGGACCAGGTTTATCGAGATCTGCTGGGCCGGCAACCCGATGCCGACGGCTTGGCCGTATGGCTGGCCCAGCTCGACCAGGGAATGCCGCGCAACCAGTTTGTGGCCCAGATCGAGCAAAGCGCCGAATATCGCCAGGACCAGGTCACGGCGATTTATCAGAAATACCTGCACCGGCCTGCGGATCCTGCGGGGCTCGAAATGGGCGGCCGATTGCTGGCCCACGGCGCCAGCGACGAGCAAGTGGCGGAAATCGTCGTCGGTTCGCAGGAATACTTCGGTTTGCATGGTGGCACCGACGACGCCTTCCTGGCCGCGCTCTTTCAAGATGCCTTGAATCGACCAATCGATGCGGGCGCCAAGGCCGCCTTCGGACAGGCGCTGGCGGCTGGAGCGAGTCGCGCGCAAATCGCCGAGGCTGTGTTCTCGAGCCGCGAATACCATAACGACGTGGTGGACGACGTTTATCTCCGCTTGCTCCATCGCCATGCCGACACCGCCGGCCAGTCGTTTTGGACCAATTGGCTTGACGCCGGCAACACCGACGAGCAGCTAATGGCCGCCTTGGCCGCGTCCGACGAGTATTTTGGTCGGTCGGCCTAGTCCGGCTCTTCCTGGCGCCGCGGAGAGCTTGCCCGCGCTTGCGAACGAGATCTCCGCGTTGCCGGCCGGCGGCCTTGGTGCCCACATTTGCCCCGGAAGGCTGTGCAGAGAGTGTAAGGCGATCGCATTCGAAAGGGGAAGACGGTGCGGGGCTAGCGGGTCGCGTGTCCTTGGCATGGATCGAGGCCATCCCAAGGCCGAGGCGATGAAGACTGTCGTTTCCGCAAGCGAGAGGCGGCCGACTGCTATCGGACGGCGAACTGGTAAAATCCGGGTTAGCCAATCGTTCCCACCTGAAGATGCCAATGAGCACGCTGACGATGTAGCCGTTCACAGGGCGGTGAAAAACTGGTCTTCGCGCAATCGGCGATTTGGGCGACACCTTGGGTATGTCGCTCGATGGGATTACCGAGGAACTGATCGCCCGGCAGACGCCGGAGGCACAGGTTATCATTCGGCTG
>DASZPH010000105.1:0-96339 GCA_035550375.1 Pirellulales bacterium
TCGATGCGGGTGGAGGAGCCAATGCTTTCGATCGTCGCGACGCGGCGCAAGGCATTGAGCCGCTCCGGCGCCAGCGTGCCGAGCGCCCGCCAGGCCCCCTTGAATTCATCGACCTCGGCGATCAGCGCCAGCAGGTCGGGCGTGATCTGGATGGTTGCAGTGTTCAGCATGGCGCCCCCTGCCGCCATACTTACACCCATAAACACCCATAAGTCCAGCGCTCGATATACCTACTACTCTCGCTTTGCCTCCTCCCGGCGCTCTGCCAGCAGTTCTTCCGAGAGAATCCTCTCCGGCGGCGCCAATCCGCAGAAATACTTCTGCGCCGCCGCCAGTCCCAAGGCGGCATCCTTTTTTCGCTCTTCGAGTAGCTCGTCGGTGAGATCAACGTCACCCGGAATAAACCGGCGTACCGCCTTCTGCACACGATGGATGAGGGCGGCTGCGTTCCGCGACTTGGTGCCCCCGCGTTTCCCAGAAGCTTTCCTTTTCATACCAGCCCCCACCAATTCCGCGATGTATGGTAGACGCGAAGAATCTGCACCTCCGGCTCGACCACGCGATAAATGACGATGTAGGGCACGCCTGGCACGACCAGCTCGCGCGTACCTGTCCGCCGTCCAGGGCGCCCAAGCTCCGGATGTGCTGCCAGCCGCGAGACGGCGACTTCAAGGCGCTCGGCCACCTTCGCCGCGGCTCGGGGGTTCTCGGCCGCGATGTAGCGGTGCGCTGCACGAAGCGATCGCGTCGCGCCGGTCAGCCAGCGCACCTTCATTCGCGCAATTCTTTGAACATCGCCTGAACATCGTCGTCCGAGGCAAACTCGCCGCGGTCTGCTTCACCAATAGCACGGTCGATGTCCTCAAGCTGCCACTTGTGCAAAGCGATGAATTCTCCGACCGCTTGCCGGATCAGGTAGCTGCGATCGCGGTCCGATGACAAGGCGAGCTTATCGAGAAACGCCACGTCGTCGGGTGCGAGCTTGCATGTGACGCTGACTTTTTCCATAAGACCTCCTTTGTCTGAGTCGTCTCCAAGACTACACCAGCTTCCGCCGTCGCGCAACGACTTTCATTGGCTTCCACTGACAGACGCCTATTAGTTAGTGATAAATAACGTCCTTTGTTTATCGTTATGCCTACAGTGCCATTGTGGGTGACAAATGGCGTAATGTCCCACACCGTGAAGCATGACCTATACAGTGAGCGGACATTCATCCTTATTGTAAAGCCCGCATCTTTCTCGTTGACACTGACCGCAGAGTTGTGGCACTCTCGGACTATGGGTAACAGCAAGGAGGCTTTCCATGACCAGCGTTCGCGTTCGCAACCTCGATGAGCGAGTCGTTTCCGAATTTAAGTATCGGGCCAAGCAGCACGGCAATACTCTGGAGAATGAGCTGCGCGCGCTCTTAACTGACGAAGCATTCCGACCGCGCCGCGAAGCCGCGAAGCGCGCCAAAGAGGTTCGTGAAGCTATCAGGGCCAAGGTCGGAACTCTGTCGGATTCCACCCCGCTCATCCGCGAATGGCGGGATTCGCTGTGACGATCGTCGTCGACGCCAGCGTCGCCGTGAAGTGGTTCGTGCCCGAGTCGGGCGACGACGCTGCCGAGCAGTTGTTGGAGAGCGGCGAACCACTTGTCGCGCCCGCCCTTATCCGCATCGAAGTCGCCGGCGCTTTCTTCCGCCGATTGAAAAAGGGTGAATTACCGGAGGAGGACACGCGCACCGCCTTCCAGGCATGGGAACACATGCTGGCAATCGGCACCGTGAGATTGGTTCCCGATGATGAGTTGTACGACGACGCGGTCCATTGCGCATTCACGGTAAAACACGACCTGCCCGATTGCCTTTATATCGCCCTGGGCAAGAGGCTAGGTGCATCGATCATTACGGCCGATCCGCCGTTCCAAAAGCGCGGCAAGAAGTTTTATGAAAGGATCTCGCTGCTGGAAGGCAGCAATCCGAATTGAGGCAAAAAAGAAACCGGCGAATGACCGATTTCCTTACGTAACCTTGAGCCGTAGGAGAACGACCTTGGAAAACGAAGAAGCCCCAATTAATGCCGATCGTTTCCGGGCCATTCTCGGCGGCATCCGCGAACAGATTCAGCGGCGGGAATCGCCGGGGAAGAGCGTCGCAGGCGAACTGCTCGCCGAACGCCGCGATGAGGCTGGCCATGACTGACGCGGAATCCGACCGGCAGCCGCCCGCAACGCTTCTCGTCCCGGAAACAGCGAGACGCCAGGTTGCCTCGCCGGTGGCCGGTCCTTTGCCTGCGATCGTTGGCGATGCGGGCCCCGCCGCCGCTTTCGCTTGGGATGAATTCTTTGCCGGGCACATCCGCAATGCCCACACGCGCGCCGCTTACCTGCACGCCGTCCGCCGCTTCCTGGACTGGGTTCATGGCCGCGCCCCCTCGCTAACCGACATCACGCCCGGTATGGTCGGAGCTTACTTTGACCAGCATCCATCCGCCTTACCGACGCGCAAACTACATCTTTCGGCGTTGCGTGCGTTCTTCGACGTGCTGGTCACACGGCATGTCGTCGTCCTGAATCCCGCCGCTTCCGTGCGCGGCGAGCGATATACAGTCGTTGAGGGCAAAACCCCGGAAATCACGGCCCAGCAGGTACGAACGCTCCTCGCTTCCATCGACACGGAAACGCCGGTCGGCCGCCGCGACCGTGCCCTCATCGCTACGCTGGTCTACACGGGCGTCCGTGCCGGCGCCGCGGCGGCGCTGAGGCTTGAAGACTTCCAGTGGGATGGCACCCAATACGCGTTCCGCTTTCATGAAAAGGGTGGGAAGTCGCGGCTCATCCCGGTCCGCGGCGATTTACAGGAAGACCTGCTTGCCTACCTCGACTGCATCGACTGGAAAGCGCAGCCAGAGACCAGCCGACTCTTTCGCTCGGCCGCTGGCCGGACCGGGCGGCTCACCGATAAGCCGATCCACAACATCGACGTGTGCCGTATGGTAAAGCGCCGGCTTAGGGCCGCCGGCTTGCCGACGCACCTGTCGCCCCACTCCTTCCGCGTGGCGACCATCACCGACCTGCTGACACAAGGCGTGCCGCTCGAAGACGTGCAGCACCTGGCAGGCCATGCCGACCCGCGGACGACGCGGCTTTACGACCGCCGGCAAAAGAAGGTGACGAGGAACATTGTGGAGAGGATTTCCATTTAAGGCGTCACGGGAGACTGCGGTTGGCAATTAGACGCCAGGCGAACGGACGTTCAGCGCGTGGTTACCGTCCCCGAGGCCGAGGCAACATGCAGCTCTCGGCTAGCCTTGTGCGGCCATTTGCGCCGTGGACTCAGGAGGCCGACCGCTCGGCGATCGTGACGCCAAAAGGCAAATGATTTACGCAATGCCGCCTTTCAGCCGGTGTGCATAGGCACCATAATCGGGAACGAGAGTAGTGAGGGCACTCTGCTCGATCGTCGACGTTTGCACTTTGACTCCGGCCGACATTGACCATGCGAACTAAGGTTTGTTGGACTGCCATCATTTTCTCGTCGGCGCTGCTCTTGGCGCGCGATGCGCCAGCAGTACCCCCGGAATTCCGCATCGAGAATGGACACTTGATCGTCGCTGGCATGTCCTCGGATTGCCCGATGCTTTACGACAATGATTGGTGGCAAGATGTGCCCGATGCGGCCTATCTTTGGGTCAAGGCGAGCCAGGGGAAGTGCGATCTGCGGGGCAATATCGTTACCCGCTGTACGTTTGCCTGGGAACAAGGCTACGCCCACCGGTTTGAGGAGCAAATTGATGACTGCCACCGGTTGCTGGCGAAGGCACGCGACAGCGGCCTGCGCAACATTCCGGCGCCGGTACTGGGCTCAGCCCAGGCGCTTCGCCGTCCCGAGAGCGGCAAGATCGACGACACTCGCTTCGAAAAAAGTCAAGGCAGCGAACTGATCGTGGCCGAGTCCCGCAAAGCATCACCCGAAAAACCCCTTCTCGTCTTTGTCGGCGGTTCGTGTACGACGATGGCCACAGCATACCTCAGCGATCCGTCGATCGCCGGCCGCACGCTGGTCTTCCAGATCGATGGCGGCGCATACAACGGAAGTGACGGCTGGGCGTGGGAAATCGTGATGAAGCGGTGCCGATTCGCCAATTGGGCACGGGGCTACTTTTGGGACAAGATAAATACCTGGAAGCCCGATCAATTTGCACAATTACCGCATAACCCGCTGTGCGATTTTCTACGTCACTACGCCTTCGAAGGTCATGGCAAGGCAAATCAGTGGGGCGATGGTGCTTGGATTTTCTATTTGTTCGATCACCGCTGCTTGCAAGACGCTGAAAGCTACGATGGGCAGGCCATCACCGTGCCCCGCGGAGCGACCGACATTGGGGCGATCGAAGCGGAGTTTTTCAAAACCGTGCGACGTATGGACGAAAAAGGACCGAGGGCTGGAGTCGAGCCGTAAGTGCTCGCACTGTCACTCGCCATTAGCTCCCGTAGCCTCGTTGGTCATTGATTTCGGCCGGGGTCAACTCGAAGATCGCTGGGGGCAGGACGGGTGGCGCGGCGGTAGGTGGTGGGACGGACGGGGCCGGCACCGAAAAGACCGGCGGCATCCCGGTAAACGACGCCCGCAGCATTCCCCGCAAGCCGTAGCGATCGATCGCGATTCTCATGTGGCTTCCTGGCTGGCGATCCCCAACCAAATGCACAACATCGTTGTAGCTGGCCACTGGCTGATCGTCGATTGCCGTGATCCGGTCGCCGATCTTGAGGCCGGCCCTGTCTGCCGGGCTGCCGGATACGACTTGCAGAATTCGCACACTACCACGTCCGCTTTTGTTAAATGTCGCCCCCAACGCGGCTGCTCTCGCAACGTCGGCATGGCTAGCCAACCTCGCACGTAACACTCCGCGCAGACCTTGGCGATCAATCTTCAGGCGGATTTGATCGTTAGGCGCATGCCCTGCGACGATATGGATCACAGCGTCACTCGAACGCACCGGCACATCGTCTATCGCGAAGACCACGTCACCGGGGCGCAATCCGGCTTCGGCTGCCGGACTGTTTGGCATCACACCGGAAATCCACACCCCTCCCGCCGAAAACCTGCCCATGGTGACACCGAGTGCCGCCCGCTCATGGACTGACGGCGCTGTCCTGTTATCGGAGAGCGGCGGCCCTACCGCCTGAGTTTCTCCAGCAAGGACCGTCCCGCTCCCCGCGACCAGCGTGCCGATCACCACGAGGTAAGCGCATCGCATCGCTTGCCTCCGCCTGAGCAACGGCGAGCAAGAAAAGTGAGCAGCGAGATGGCGGACCGTACGCATGGCCTTCAGTGCGCCGCAACTGGGGCGGCCTCACCGCCCTTGACCACCAAGGAATAAAGCGAAGGTACGACGAAGAGCGTGGTGACGAGCCCTGCCACAATGCCTCCGATGACGGCGCGACCGAGCGGCCCGTTCGCTTCACTGCCACGGGCTAATGCAAGCGCCATCGGAATGAGCGCGAAGAACGCCGCGAGCGCCGTCATGACGACGGGCCGGACCCGGATCGAAGCGGCCTTGCGAATTGCGGCGTCGGGGGTTAGCCCTTCCTGCACTCGCAGGTTTTGAGCGAAATCGACCAACAACACGGTGTTCGAGACCACGATACCCACCATGAAAATCACACCCAACAGCGATTGTACGTTGATGGCCGTGCCGGTGAGGTATAAGACCAATACCACGCCAACCAAGCCGATCGGCACGGCGAAGAGAATCACCAGCGGGGTGAGATACGACTTAAACAAGGCAGCCATGAGGGCATAGATGAGAAACGTCGCGAGCACCAGCCCGAACGCCAATGTGCGGAATGTTTCCTGCATGCGAGAATACTCGCCACTGAGCTCGATGGTCGCTCCCTTGATTGGCGTGCGCTCGGCGGCGTTGCCAGGATCGTAAGGCGCCCAGGTCGCCCGCCCTTGCGGCAAGCCGAAATCGTTGATAAGACGAGCCACATCGTCGGCCACGTGCCCCAGGTCGCGTCCTTCGACCGCCATCGTCACATCGACGGTCGCTTGCAGATTGTTGTGCGTGATTTCGGTGGGCACCGTGTCGGGCCGCAAAGTGGCGATGTTACGCAAGGGTATCGGGGAACGCTGCCCCGGCGCGGTGATCGGCACGTCGAGCAACGTGTCGATCGAGTCGATGTCTTCCTCAAAATATTGGACGCCCACGAAGTATTGGTTCTTGCTCACCGGGTCGATCCAGAAGTTCTTCTTGTTGAACTGAATGCTGGAGTTTAAGGCGGCCACAACGTTCTTCATCACGTCGGCTTGGTTTAGACCTAGCTCCGCAGTTTTGGCACGGTCCACGTCGATGATGAACTCGGGATAATCGAGGCGCTGGATGATTCGGGCGTCGACCACGCCGGCGACGCCTTGTACCGCCTTTTTGATCGCCTCGGCGACTCGTCGCGATTGCGGCAGGCTCTTGCCCGAAATCCGGATGTTGAGTGGCGACGACTTCCCTTCGTTCATCGCGGAGCGAATCATGCCGCCAGCGTCAAACGCGAATTCGAGATCCGCAAATCGTTTATCCCTGGCAAAGCCCTCGCGCAACTGCCGCACGTACTCCTGTGACGAGCGCTTTCGCTCGTGCGTAAGCTGCACTTTGACGACGGCGTCCATTGGCCCTGCGTTGGGGGTATAGGCCGCCGAGAGGTCGGGTACCACGCCTAGTTCGGAAATGATCATTTGCAGATCTTCGCCGAGCGCTTCGCGCACGAACTGCTCGACGCTCTCGATCTTCTTTTCCGTCTCCTCGATGCGCGTGCCGCTGGCCGCGCGGGCATAGATTTCAAAGGAGCCGGCATCAACTTCGGGGAAGAACTCCCGGCGCAGTCGGGTCCCCAGGACGGCCACGACGGCGACGAGCGCGAGGATCGCGGCGGCGACGACCGTCCGCCGATGCGCCAGGCACCGCCCCAGCAGCCTCACATAGTACCTGATGCCCAGGTCGATCACTCGCTCCCAGCGTGCAAATGCCCTGACAAAGAGACTGCGTCTGACGGGTTGATGCTCCGATCCTTCGACGACGTCCGCCGATTGGCCATGGCCCGTGTGTGGCCGCAGCCAGCGGGCGGCCCGGGACGGGACGAAACTGCGGGAAAGGAGATAAGCCGCGCCCATCGCCAAGGCGACCGCGGTCGCCATCGGACGATAGAGGAACTCGCCAAGCCCTGGCATGAAGGCCAACGGGGCCAACACCAAGAGGGTACAGAGGCTGGCGACCAATTCAGGCATGGCAACCTCGCTCGCCCCGAGGAACGCGGCCTCTTCCGGTCCCGCACCCAGGCTCAGGTGCCGGTGTGTATTTTCCAGACAGATAATTGCGCTATCCACTAAAGGACCGATCGCGAGCGACAGCCCGGCGAGCGTCATGACATTAATCGTATTGCCCGTCGCGTACAGTCCAACGAGGGCCGCCAGCACGGCGATCGGAATGGTCAGCACGGCGATCACCGTCATCCGCCATTCGCCCAGGAAGAGAAAAATAACCAGCGAGCAGAGCACGGCGCCCAGTACGCCTTCTTCGATGAGGCTCTCGATCGAGTGCCGCACATAGATAGACTGGTCCATGACGAGCTTCAGGCTGATGCCGTCGCGGGTAAGGCGCGACTCCATACTAGGCAGCGATGTCTTGAGCGTCTCCACCACGTCGAGGGTGCTGGAGCCAAGCTGCCGGAACACCGGTACGTAGACCTGGCGCTTACCGTTGACACGGACCACGTTCGTTTGAATGAAGTTGGCATCTTTTGGCGTCGCCACGTCGATCAGATAGGCTGCATTGCCATATTGGTTCCGTAGTGGGATCTGCGACATGTTGCCCACCGCGTCGAACATCGAGTTGGAGTCAATGGCATAGTCGGTCTTGCCCAGCTTGGCGCTGCCCGTGGGAAGAAAGACGTTGTAATCTTCGACGGCGCGCATCACGTCCTGCGGCGAGAGCCGTCGAGCTTGCAGCTTGATGCGGTCCAGGTAAAGCATGACTGCGCGAACTTTGCCGCCGTACACGAGGGGCGATATGGCACCCGGCTGCGACATGATCTGGGGCCGCACCTCATACCGCCCGACATCAAATAAGGTCGCTTCGCCATGCGTGTCGCTGTCCAGCGCGATCAGGCAAACGGGCGTGGCACTCGTCGGATCATATGGCAGCACGATCGGCGGCAGAGTGCCCGGCGGCATGGTGGGATACTCCCACCCCGCGAGTGAATTGACTTCGGTCAGGGCTCCACTGCGGT
The DNA here is from genome assembly GCA_035550375.1 of Pirellulales bacterium. Taxonomy (GTDB): domain Bacteria; phylum Planctomycetota; class Planctomycetia; order Pirellulales; family JAICIG01; genus DASSFG01. Next base: position 8,269 of record DASZPH010000105.1, read on the forward strand.
CGACGTTGCTGCGGAAATAATCGCGGACGATGCTCACGCCCACGATCGATCGTGATTCGATTCGTCGTCCGCCCGTGGCTTGCACGACGCCGCGCTCCAGCCGCGCGGTGATGTTCTTCTCGATACTCGCCGCCGGCATGCCGCCGTAAAACACGAGCGCCTGCACCGCGGGGCTGCGAAAGACCGGCAGGATGTCGATGGGCACCGAGTACGCCGCCAGTCCACCCAGGACGACAACGACCAGTGACATCACCGTCACCGCGATCGGGTTATGGATGGAAGCGCGAATCAGACCATTCATCAACGATGATCCACTCTTGTGCCCGGTTTGAGTGAAGGATCGGGCGCTCGCACAACCTCGTCGTCCGCGGTAATGCCCGACTTGATTTCGATCCGCTTGCCGTCGGTGGTCCCCAGTTCGACCGGGAGGCGCTCTACCGTTCTGCCGCGCACGATGAAAACGGCGCCCGCGCCTTTAGGCGAACGATCGAGGATGCAGTCGAGCGGCAGGATTAGGCGTTTCACTGCCGGGTCCAGCTCGATCGTGGCACGACCGTACATGCCGTCGCGCAGCAGGCCGTCTTCGGGATTGCGAATGTCGATTTCGACACGCATGGTGCGCATCGTCGGGTCTTCATGTTCGGCGGTCCGCGAGACGGTTCCCCGAAATTCGCGGCCCTCGAGCCCATCGACGGTTAGCCTCGCGGGGTCACCCACATTGGTCAGTACAACGTCGCGGTCAGGTACTTGCACGACGACACGCATCAAGTCTGTCCTTTCCACAGTGAGTAGCGGTGGCTCGGACGCGGTGCGCGCGCCGATGAACGCTCCCGGAAAATAGTTCCGCCGAGTGACCACGCCGTCGAAGGGCGCGGTAATGGTCGCATACCGGACATCGACGCGAGCTTTTTCCAATCGAGCCTCTGCCACGGCAACTGCGGCACGGGCCGCCACTACGTCAGCCTCCGCCTGTTCAACGCGGCTGGCTGCCGCCGATAATTCCGCGCGGGCGGTCTGGGCCTGCAGCCGCGCCGTACGTTCCGCGGCCACCGCCGCCTCGAGGTCGCGCTTTTGTTCGTCGCGCAACCGCACGTCGACGGCACGCTCATCGACCAGTGCCTTGACGCGAGCATATTGAGCCTCGGCCAACTTTTTATTCGCCACGAGCCGATCGATGTCCGATTCGTACTGAGCAGCGGTTGCATCCGCCGCTTGCCGATCGGCCTCAGCCGTTTTTACTTTGCTTTCCGCCTGGAGAGCCTGGGCCTTAGCTTGTTGCGACAGCGCCGCCGCTTCTGCAAGCAAGCTCTCTTCCCGTGGCACGTCGATGACCGCCAGGGTTTCTCCCTTCTTGATCCGCGACCCAATGTCGACGTTTTGAATCTTCAGATAGCCAGCTACCATCGCGTAGAGATCGACCGATTCAAAGGCGTGAATCGAACCCGGTTGCTGCGTGACGCGTTTTCCCGTCTCTATGTCCGGTCGTACGAGCTGAAGCTGGCGAGGCGATGCCCCTTCCGGCGCTGGCGACGCTGCGCTGGCAGGCGGCGGTTCCAACGCCGGCCCGCCATCTGTACCGTAGGCCCATGCGATAACGGCGGAGAGCAGCAACATACCGGCGGCATAAAAATATCGGCGACGCCTTTGTCCAATCGGCGATGGCACGGCAGCTCTCCAAATCGCGAAGCGGTGCGGAACCGGTTAATTGTATCGAACGCACGCGCGCGGTCCGCCTCCAAGAATCATAAGATTTTCCTTAGAAATGCCGCCGATGCCGTACGCGCTGCCGACTCTCGGCTGAACAAGCTGAAGACCACGCTTTTCAGGCGGTACAAAGATCATTCTCATCGACTCGAACCAGGGGCAGCCTCATCGTGAAGCGACTACCCTCGCCAACTTTGCTGTCGACGCTGATCGATCCCGCGAACGCTTCCACGATATGAGACGCGACGGCGAGACCGAGACCGCAACCGGGCAATCCTGCCAGCCTCGCCGCGTCGGCGCGATAGAACGGCTGAAACAATTGAGCCAGGTCGTCCGCGGCGACCCCGCGCCCGCAATCGCTAACCGTAACCTTGGCCGTGTCGGATGAGCACGACAATTCGACGCGGACCGGGCTTCCAGGCTCACTATATTTGAGTGCGTTATCGATCAAGTTGTGGAATGCCTGCGCGAGCAGCTCCGGTTCGGCGCGCACCCATGTTTCGCCACAAGCACCGATATCGAAGTGCAAATCGCTGTGACGCTGATGATCGGTCCAGCGGGACATATGGTCCCGCAGCCAGCCGCGCAGCTCCAGGCACGTTGTATTTGCGGGAGGGCCGGCCTCCGTCCGCGCCAGCAGTAGCAGCGAGTCGACAATTCCCCGCAGGCGGCGAGCTTCATCGCGCGCCAGCGCCAGCGAATGCCGATAGTCTTGGGGAGACCGATCACGAAGCAGGGCCACGTCGAGCTGGCCAAGGATGCCGGCCAGCGGCGTGCGCAGTTGATGCGACGCGTCGCCCGTGAATCGCCGCTGCCGGTCGAATGCGTCACGCAGGCGTGCCAAGAGTTGGTTGAACGCCTCCGCCAGGTCGTCCAGCTCGTCGGCCGTACCAGGACTCGGAAGACGCCAGCCGGGATCGCCCGGGCTCAGATTCTTTGCGGCGGAAGCGATTTCTCGAACGGGAGACATCGCCCATAGTACCAGTCGCCTGCCGAACAGGCCGCACAGTGTCCATACGACCCCGGTGGCCACCACCAGGGCGAGCAGGAGCCAGCGCAAGCTAGCCTCGACAGGAGCAGGCGACAATCCGGCCACGATCAACAGCTCTTCATGCTGTACATCATCTTCCACTGCATCGGAGTCGTCACGTGCCGACTCAGGATTCAACAACTCTTTAAGCCGCAACGTTCGGCCTGCCAATCGCCAGCTGTCGAGCTCCAGGACGCACGTGGCGTCGAGCGGGAGACGAGGCAGTTCACGCCACGCCTCGGGAGGCGGGAAACGGGCGGCTTCGGCATTCAGCGACTGACCGACCACCGCGCCGCCGCGATCGAAAACGGCCCAGCGCACCTGATCGTCCCCTCGATCCGTACCCACGTTCAGGCGCCGGTCGACCGGTTCCCACTCCATTCCTTCGGGCTCGATGTCGATCGACGCCTCCAGCACATCGAGTGTTATTTGTAACCGCTCATCCACTTCGCGGCGCAGGTAGAGCCGCGTGGCAAAGTAGAGCGCGGCCGAGAAACAGAGCAAGATCACCGCCATCGCGACCAGAAAGAAAGCGGACAAGCGGGTGGCAAGTTTCAGCTTCATTGCATGTTTGCCTCGGCCGGGGACTGCGGATCAGCTCTCATCGGTCGACGTTGCTTCCAATCTATAACCCCGTCCGCGCACAGTTTGTATCAACCGCCGGCCGGCCACTTCCAGTTTACGGCGAAGCTCCATGATGTGGACCTCGAGCGTGTTCGACAGGCCGTCGTAACGCTCGCCCCAGACGTGTTCATAGAGCTGCGTGCGCGATACGATACGTTCCGGATTCCGCAGCAGGTAGAGCAATAAGCTGTACTCCTTTGCGGTCAGCTCGATGGCGCGACCCGCCCGTTTGACCCGCTGGGTGGCCAGATCCAACGAGAGATCGGCGTAGCGAAGCGTCGTCGCCGCAACCGATCCCTTCCGGCGCAGCAAGGCCCGCACCCGTGCCAGCAATTCATCGAAGTCGAACGGCTTACAGAGATAGTCGTCCGCTCCCGCATCCAGGCCGCGCACGCGATCGTCTACCGCGTCGCGCGCCGTAAGAAAGATCACCGGCGTGGTTCCACCAGCCTCGCGGAACGAGCGCAAGATATCGTAGCCGCTCATTCCGGGCAGCCACCAATCCAATATGACCAAGTCCCATTCTCGCTGCGAAAGCTCACGTCCAGCGATGGTGCCGTCTGCCGCCAAGTCGACGAGGTAGCCCTGTTCGCGCAGACCGCGCACGAGCGAATCGGCGATCACGGGTTCGTCCTCGACCACTAAAATTCGGTCCACGTGCTATTGCTCGCTTGTGGCCAGAACGTTTCGACGAGTCGCAATAAACGCTGGCACGTCGCGGAATACGGTCATCTTTTCCCTTAAACCACCAGAACGATGATGACGGTCAGAATCGCGATCAACGATGCGGTGGCGATGATGTCCCTATATGTGACTTGTTCCATGATAGCGCTCCCCGTCGACATTACCTCCGTTGCCCAATTCTAAGTAGCCGACCTGAAGTCCCGGTAAAGCGGAGATAAATTCCTCCTTATCCGCTGCGACCCCGTAACACTCCGGAACGCAACTGACAATGCCCCAAGGGTTTGCGCGCCTACGGCGTTGTCCTGCGGTCTCGCCCACTCGCCATAAGCGTTTTAAGCGTCAGAACCGAAGGGTCGAATAGAAACGAAATGTGGCGAGACGCGATCATCCGCGCAAGCATCATCTGGTCGTTCAGTTTGGTATCGGCATGGGGTGCAATGCCTGAAAGCGCTCTCCGTACTGGAACAGCCAGACGGTCAGCTGCGCCTCCGCTACTCGCGGACCACGGGGGCATTCAACCGGTGTCGCGGCTCCAAACGCCCCCCGATGCCGGAATTGCCCCGCCCCCACCGACCATGTCCGAGCAAATTCCTCCGCCGCCAGCGACGGTGAGATTCCGCGAACCCGGCACGGTCACGACCAGCCTGCCGCGCGTCGACGCAAACATGCCGATCGACTCGACGTTAATTCCCGGTAGAACGATCCGCCCCATTGACCTCGTGAACGTGCTGCGGCTGGCTGGGGTGCGCAACCTCGATATCGCCCTGGCGCGGCAGCAGGTCAATCAGGCCTTGGCAGAGATGCAGCGTACCCGTTCGCTTTGGCTCCCCAGCCTGTTTCTCGGACCAACCTATTACCGCGCCGACGGGCAAGTGCAAACCGTGCAGGGACAGGTGATTAACGTCAACCGCAGTTCACTGTTCTTGGGCGGTACGGCTGCCACGGTGAACGGCTTTCCCGCGCCGGCGGCTGGCACCGGCTATCCACAATTGAACAGCCTTAGCTCGGTGATGCGCATTTCCGACGCCATCTTTGAGCCGCTTGCGGCGCAACGTGCCACCGCCGCTAGCCGAGCGGCCGTCCAAGTGCGAACCAACGACGCCTTGCTGCAAGTGGCCGAAGGCTATCTCGACTTGCAACAGGCCGCTGGCCGATTGGCCATTGCTCGCGAAGCCGCGGACAACGCAGGCGTGCTCACCTCGATCACGGCAGCCTACGCGCGAACTGGCGAAGGGCGCGAGGCCGATCACCGCCGCGCGTTGGTCGAGCTGCGCCGCCAACGTAACTATGTTCAGCAGGCGTCTGGGCAGTTGCTGATCGCTTCCACGGATCTTGTTCGCCTGCTCGTGCTTGACCCGCGCCTGGTGGTAGCTCCGCTTGAGCCCGCTGAAACTCCTCTGCGGCTTGTACCCGAAGAGACGCCGCTGGACGAGTTGATCGTGCTGGGCTTGCGACGACGACCTGAACTGGCTCAATCGCGGGAGTTGGTGGAAGCGGCCATTATCAGGGCGAAGCAGGCACGGCTTCGCCCATATATCCCCAGCGTTGCCACGACCTATGCCGGCGGCGGGTTGGGAGGCGGCCAGGGCGAGTTTTTCGGCAATTTCGGAGCCCGCGGCGATTTCATGGCGAGCCTGTTTTGGGAACTGCAGCATCTCGGCTTTTCTGACCGGGCAATCATGCGACGGACCGACGCCGAGCGACGCTCCGCCGCCATTCAATTGCAGCAGATCGAGCAGAACGTAGCAGCCGACGTGGCAGCCGCGTTCGCCCTACGCGCGGCGGCGGCAAGGCAAATCGAGGAGTGCAAGGCGGCGCTGGTGGATGCCATCGAATCCCACGAACTCAACGCCGAGAACTTGGTTCGAGGCGCCGGACTGCCGCGCGCGACCCGCCCGCTCGAGGTGCTCCAGCCGATTCAAGCGCTCGCCCAAGCGAGGCTCGATTATCTCGAGGCCGTGTTGTCATACAACCGTGCCCAGTTCCGGCTCAAGCGGGCGATCGGCGAGCAACCGTGAAAATCACGCCGCCGCGGAACGCATCGATCGAGATATCCCTTTCGACACACCGGATCAAGCAACCCGAATCAGTCAATGCCGACGCGATCTTTCATCTCCTGTTCGCGTTTCGCTTCGGCCCTTGCAGCAGCATCGGCGGCCTCATCAGCCTGTTTCAGCAAAGCGGAGATGATCGCCGTCTGCCCCCTGACAAGCTGAGCTTCGACGGCGCGCTGCTGCTGCACCTGGGATTGCAGTTGCCGTATCGATTCCGTGGCTTTCCGGAGCTGTTGTCGAAGCTTCTTGATAGCGGCGGCATCCGGCAGATTCTCATCCTCATTCCCATCATTGTCGGCCATCGACACCCTGGAGAATGATTGCTGCGCCTGTTCCACATCATGATGTATAGCGGCCGCTTGTTCCCTGACGATTTTAGCCGGGACCGTTTCACCCGATGCCGCGTATCGCTCCATGATCTGGACGTGTTCATGAGCGCTTCGACCGAAGGCGCGACCGACCGACATATGATCGTCGGCCGATTGCCGTGGTACTTGCCCCAGCGACACTGCCGGATAGTCCTCGGCGAAACTTCCACCTTTGCTATGGTTTGTTGCCGTCGCCGCTGGTGAAGAGGCCCCGGTTCTGTTTGTTGGTGCTCTCGGCGCTGGCGAAGAAGACTTCGCTTCCGGCGGCGGGTTTCCCTGAACGGGCATCAGCCACTGCCCGTCTTCGTAAACAGCCCAATAACCGGTCGACAGCCAATACCACCAGCGACCGCGATGAAATTTAAAACGCCAAGCCTCGCTTGAACGGTCGACGGTGGCGACATGTCCCGCAATCCCCGCCGTGTCCGCGTCAGCGGCAGGCGACGGAGTCGACACGTAGGTGATCGACAACAATGCAACCAACCCGATGAGGCTTTTCATGATTCCTCGCAATTGTGACATGGCACGGAGTCACTGTCTTGACTCTCTCCGCAATAGCGCTGCTTGCTCGGCTTTTCTCCGTCGCGCAATTGTAGGTGGCAACCATGAAGTCTCCCTGAAGCCCAGATAAATTCCTCCTTATATTCATAAAATTAACTTGTCATGAGAGATGCACCAATCATGGCTTCAGAAACGTGCCGCTCTCAAGTAAGTCAGCGAGTAGCCGCAATGCGTCAAATGTCCGAAGAATCGCAATCGCTTGGGCCCAGCAAATGTGACGGTATTTCCGTCGCATATGCTGGGTAATCCATTCGACTTTTGATCTTTTGCCAACATGAATGGCGACCCTAAATGCCGCCGTTTTCTTCGTGCAGAAGAGACGATTTGTCGTTCGACACACTGACAAAACCCTTCGGGATGGTATTCGCCTGAGCGACCGAGAAGTATGCAGGAAACTCCTGATAGCCGCGGCATCGGATGGTGGTTAATGGCGGTGGCGGCCGGCCTGGTAACCGGTTCCATCTTCGCCGCCGTGCCTGCGCCTCTGAGCTGAAGCTGGGGGGGGGTGATGTCTGCGCCCAATCGGGCATTAGTTGGCTCCAGTCCCCAGCCGATCGGCAGCCCGTCTTGATCAGCGTTCAGCCCAGCCCTCGCGGTGCCGCGGATGCCCACGCAGGTTGGTCAACTTCGCATCCGCAGTTCCGCGGTGTTCACGGGATTGTCGACATCCATCCCCTGTCGGTGATGCGAATTGCCGGCTGGCCCGGATCGCTCACTCGCGCGACGCCGTTAGGTAGAGCCCTGCGAAAAACCCCCGACGTGGGCCGAGAATCCACCGCAGCGTCATTGGGACAAAAAGGGCTGGAAGCAACCAATCGACGCTATGGCGGAAATCGTGGCAGCGATCGCTAGGGTTACTAAGGCGAAGGGCGCGAACTGACTGGGCAACTTCATGGACTGAGAATTCTACTTCATCAGCCCCCGTTCGCCGATGCGAATTGCCAGGCCGAGCCCCATGCCAAGGTAGAGTACCAGAAACGTCAGGAGGGGCGAGATCTGCCACGTGGCCGACAGCACCGCTGAGGCCGACACGCCGTAGAGGAATGCTCGGATGAACCCTCCGCTCATAGCGGCATTCTACCCTAAAAGAAAAAAAGCCGCCGTAAGTGGCAGTCCCCGGCGGCTGGGCCTTTGGCCGAACGATCCAGGAGGGTGCCAAGGAACGCACGTCCGCCCAACAAAAGGCGACCGACGGCTGATCCACCTGTTCCGTGTCGATGCAAAAGCGGCAGGACAACAATGCCCGAATGGATGGTTGCCGACGTTTTTTGTCCGCTGCCCGTGACTTTAAACGGCTTGCCCCGGTGCTTTAGTTCGACCCGACTGACTGAATTCTTTCGCTCTTCAGTAAGACCAGCCGCGCCAGCCGTTCGGCGGTCGGCGGTATTTTTCCTACGCGTGCCGGCTGCTTTCTCGTAATCTGATGCGGCTTTTTTTTCTGACATTCGATAGAATGTCGGGCATGGCCACTGCTCAACCGATTGACGTGGTGCTTCAAAAGTCCGGCATCGCCAGCATTCTCTCCCTGTCACACCTGACAGACGCCCGGTTGGTCCATGACTACCTGAAGGCCCAAGGCTGCACGGTCGGCGAGATCTTCGAAGTGCCTGGGGAGTTCTCTTTCTTCGCCTACTCGATCAAGCATCCCGTCCGGGAAACCATCGCCCAGAACGGTCATTATCGGCTCACTGAGCGTCCCGACGACGTAGAATAATCTTATGCACGAAACTCCTCATAACCGCGGCATGGGATGGTGGCTCCTGGCAGCGCTGACCGGTCTAGTGATCGGTTTCATCTTCGCCTTTGTGGCGGTGCCCCACTGATCGATGTAAAAAGGGACACAGATACCGACTCCCGCATTTGGTAGTGGGTCCAGCCTGCTCCAGCCACACCCATCCACCAGTTCGTTGCTCCTGGCGAACCAACAAGTTACGCTGGCCGGTTCCGCAGAGGAGCGTGGTGATGTGGCGAACCCCTGAAGGCGAACGCGTTCTCAAAGGTGCCGAAGCGCGACTGGTGCGCGCGTCGCTCAGTTCCGTCGTCGCCATGCTCGAAGAAGATCTCGATGCCGCCCAGTGGCTCGATGACGAAGAAGACTGGCCCACCGCGTTCGGCGTGCCACTATTCGATGAGTTGGAGACGGCCCAGAGGCTCGTCCTGTTGGCCGACGTTGGTCGAGCCATGTTCAACCCGCGGGTTCCCTGGTCCAGACACACGGCTATGGCCGAGGCGGCGGTATACGTCCTCTACGAGAATATCGTCGACAAGATCGGGATCGAAATTGCTCGCCAGGTGAAGCACGGTTGCGAATTGAGGAAGTGGCGCCGGATGGTCTTAGCCGCTTGTCGGCAGTGGGACTTCGACGAAGATTGCGACGACATCGGCGGTGAAGTTGATGCGGGGATACCCGACCTCGACTCGACCGACGTTGGTCGATGGAGCGACGAAGTATTCGCCTTAGCGGACTTGGTTTTCTGGGACCGAGATTGGGAAATGACCGACGTTTTCCTGGACGCACCTCCAGATGTTGCCGCGAACGTGCGGCGCCAGGTGGGCATCGACGATGACTATTTCGTCGCCGTGGCACCCCTGGCGACCAAGCGGAGACTCCGCACGGCACAGCGGACGCTCACAAAGATCATGAAGAGGAAGCCGCGGTGAAATGAAAGCCGCTCGGCTGCCGAGTCCGTACAATTCCGAGCGGCTAGTGGTCCTCGCTGGCGCCAGGCAAGATGGGGCCAGCATGGCGGTCGGCAACAGCCTCACAGCGCGTTAAAGGCGAACCCGTGCGCGCTCAAAGTCAAATTGAGGCGACCGAACTGGCCAATCAGTCAGCGAAACTGCGTTGCCGATCCGTCACGGACCAGTAACTCGGCAGTTCGGCAACGCCTGCCGAAGGGTGGCCATGCCAGCATCTGTGACCTGAGTGTGGGAGAGCCAAAGTTCCCGCAGGCTCGTCAGCTCGCGCAAGGAAGCTACTCCGGTGTCCGTGACGTCCGTGCCAGCAAGCCACAGCGCTTCCAGTTCTTTCAACTCTCGCACGTGAGCGAGTCCTGCATCCGTTACGGGAGTGCCGGAAAGGTCAAGAAACCGAAGGCTGGTCAGACGGTGGAGGGGCGCCAAACCTACGTCCGTCACGTCCGTACTGCCGAGACGAAGCCCTCGCAGGCCAGTCAACACCTTCAGGTCGGCCAAGCGAGCATCCGTGACCTGGGTGCCGGTGAGATCAGCCAAAGCGACCTGGTCAAAGTAATCCCGCGGCAACGAGCGCTGTAGAAACGCTATCGGGAACGACTTCGTTTCTGTCTGGTCGGGCTCCATGTAACGGACGTCGCCGCCAAGTTCGCCAATCGCCGCCACCACCCGCCTGCGCCGCTCCGCCGGCACGAGCCACATGCTTAAGGCAACGCATAGGGCGGTCACAAGCACCAGCACCGTGCGCAGGGAGACCTGGAGCCAACGACGCTTCGGCTTGAGCTTGGTTAGCAGACTGGTCATGCCATGATCATGAGGTGAAAAAGGTTTGTGGACAAGAGCAATAAGTCGTCAAACCACGGGCAAACGGTTTCCGAAACTTCGTGGCACCGATGACACGCGATATAATCAAATCTTCGGCCGATCTTCGTTTGAGGTGGGAATGCGTATCCGGATTTTGGTCGTCGAGGAAGAGCGAGTCCTCGCTGATTCGATCGTTTGCGGGTTGCGTGTGGAGGGCTACTCCGTTGAACTGGCCGTTGATTCAGACGCTGCCACACGGGCACTCTTAACGAAGCATTGGGATCTCGTCGTGCTTGGCTGGTGGTTGTCCGAAAGAGATCGTGTGTTGCGCGCCTTTCGCGCGTCCGACCGAGCAACGCCGGCTATCTTTCTAACCTCACGGGATGCCACTGCGGATCGAGCGCAGGCATTGAATGCGGGGACCGATGCCCATCTGTGCAAGCCATTTGATCTTGATGAGTTGTTGGCGCGCGTCCGGTCTTTGCTTCGCCGACGCCGGCCAACGGCGGAGCCCGTTCTGCGGTACGCGGACTTGTCGGTTGATGTGGCGACGCAGCGCGTTGAACGAGCCCGACGTGTGGTCAACCTAACCCCCAAGGAGTACAGCCTGCTGCTCTACCTCCTGCACAATGCCGAATATGTGCTGTCGCGCGAGCAGCTTTACGAGCATGTCTGGGGCGATGGCCATGACGGCATTTCCAACACCGTTGAGGTGCACGTGATGGCTTTGCGCCGAAAACTCGAGGCGGCGGGCGAGAGATTGATTCAGACCGTGCGAGGCCGTGGCTACAAGCTACAAGAGCTCCAGCTCACTGACGAGAGCTAACCCAAGGTTACTTATGCGAAGACAGGACCCCGAACGACGATCAGCGCGCGGCCCGTCTACCTGTCGTACGGGTGCGATCCACATCGGTGCCGATCACACAGGAGCCACAAGCCGCGACCGGTTCCAGTCTACGGGGCAAGCTATTCTTCATGAACGTGCCGAACGATTTCGCCGTCGACCAGATAGATGACGTCCGCCGCGATATTGGTCGCCATATCCCCAATCCGTTCCAGGTGCTTGGCGACGGCATAGAACTTGAGCAGCGGTTCCGTCTGTAGCGGATCTTGGCGGATCGCAGCGCGAATGTCGTTGTGGATCGACCGCCGCATGGCATCGAGCGCGTCATCGTCTCGCCTTACCTGATGCGCCAAGGCGCTGTCACCGTGAACCAGGGCATCAAGGCTTGATTGAACCATGCTTTGCGCATGGCTCGCCATGGGACGAAAATCAATGGCGATGCCTCGGCCGCCGGCCGTGATGAGATACAAAACTCGCTTGGCAATATTCTTCGATAGCTCAGCGATTCGTTCCAGCTCGTTGTTGATTTTAAGGACAGCCACGACGAGCCTGAGATCGCCAATCGCCGGCTGATACAAGGCGAACGTTTTGAGGCACTCTTCCTCGATCTCGACCGCCGCGTGATCAACTTCCGCGTTCGCCTGCAACACCCTGCGGGCGCTGGCCTCGTCGTAGGTAGTCAAAGCCCTGATGGCGTCAGCGATCGCCGTCTGCGTGACGGCTCCCACATCCAGGATCCGCTCTTTCAGCCGCTCGATTTGATGCAGAATGTGCTTGGACATTGCGGGTTGCCTGTGACCGCCATCCTGCGGCACTTATAGCCTAGCATTGCGTTCGAGTCAGGAGGGGGCCGACGCCCTCCCCAGCCCCCCAGGTTCTGCCTTATTCGTCGGCGAGCAGCCGCTCAGGTTTGTCGAGAAAGAAGTAGTGACCATGGTCGGCCGTCAGAAAAACCGCGGTATCATCCCATCCACCATGCCGCTCGACCCAGTCCGTCACGGCGAAGAATGCCTCGTCGCCGCTCTGGATGGCGCCGATAGAATCGTCGAGGTTGTTCTTGTGATTCGCCCAGTCGACGTCGCCCGCCTCAATCATTAACCAGAACCCACGATCATTGGTTTCGAGGACCTCCAACGCGGCTTCTGCCATGTCGGCCAGGGTTGGGTTTTCGGCGATGTCTGCCGGCGTGTACTGCTCCGCCGGGGCCTTCACGCTGGCCGTCGGCTGAAAATCGCCATTGGCCGTCCGAAAAGGCAAATGCCCGGACGGCACACCAAAAAGGCCGAACAGGCGCTCGCCTTGCGCCGCGGCATCCGCCGCCGCCCTGGCGAGTGCGCGCCGCCCACCCACTGCCGGTGAACGCTCAACCACGCGATACGGACCTTCGTTGTTTCGATCGATCCGCGCCAAGTCATCGGCGGTGACATAGCGATTCCCCGCCACGAAATTGCTGCCCTGTGCCTCGTCCACTTCTGCGGTCACACCCCAGCCGGCCCCCAGCAGCACGTCGACGCCTGGCGGTGGCGTCTCCCGGTGCGCGATTGAAGGCAGGCCGACCAGGTCGCGCGTCAAATCCTGGTAGTCGTCGCGATGGACGTTGTTGGCATAGGCAGCGGCCGGAGTCGCGTGGCTAATTGGCACGCTTGTCACGATTCCCACACCGAAGCCCTGCTCTTGCAACTGCCTCGCGATCGGCAAGACCTGATGGCCCTGAATGTCAACGTTGATGGCATCGTTGTACGTTTTGATGCCTGAGGTCATCGACGTGGCCGACGAGGCGGAATCGGTATAGGCCTGTTTGCGCTCCAAGCTCTTTGCGATGGGGTACCCGATATCCGCGGCCCGCGCCCACGGCGTTTCCCCGGCCCGCTGCCAGTCGTAGCCGCCGGCAGTGAGGCCGCCGGGGTTCTTCAGCACCTGCCCATCGACATCGCACTCGGTGCCGTCGTTGTGGGGGCTCGTCACGAAATAGCCGAAGTCGGTCAGCGTGCCCCGATAGTCCTGAAACCCCAGTCCCGCGCCGCGGCCCTCTCGGTAACCGACCCTTCCCGATCTGTAGATGGCGGCCGCCCAGGTAGAAAACCAATCCATCCCATCAAAGACGAAAAGAATGATGCGTCGCTTCCCCGCCATTACCGCCAACTGCTGCAGGCGATAAACGTCGGTCTGATCAAAGTACGTCGCCTCCGGGTTCAGTGTGGCCTCGGGCAGCTGGCCGTAGAGCGCGAGCAGCTTGGCTTCGTCGCGATATACGCTGTTCGCCCCCGACACCGCGCTTAAATCAAAGCCGAATGTGTAGATCGGGATCAAGCGATTCGAGTGGGACTGCCAGCTCGAGTATTTTCCGGCGTCCGGTCCCCAATGACCCCAATCCGCGATTCCGCTCTCGACGGCACGGCTTTGCATGGAACAAGGGAGGTCCGACGCCCCATCTGCCCGTGCACTCTCAGTAGCCAGGATCACAATAGACGCGATTACGCCCAACCGAAGAAATGCCGTCATCGAGAGCTAATCCTGACAATGATCGATGCAGTTATGGCGTGCCAATTTGGCCCGATCGGCAATTATACGCCGCCGCGTGAATTCTGCGCCCCCAACGGGTGTTTGCCGCGAGACCCTCACTGTGCTCGGTCTAAGAACAGATCTCGGTGCCATGGCGCCGCCGGGAACTCATCCGAACGGCCACCGATCCTGGCATCGGTGGCTGCGCTACAGCAGCAGGGAAGATTCCTTTCCCCGCGGATCACCGCGCAGCCTCCGAAGCGCAAAGCGTCTGGCTGCCGGCCACAAGCTCAAGTAGTCACCATTGGTACTGGAGCGGGCAGGTGACAGTCTGGATTACGGCTGCGATCGTGATCGCTGACGCAGTGTGGATATTCCACAATGGCGATGTTTGACGGGTCAGTTTGACTCGGAAGAGCGATTCCAGAACCCGCCATGCGTGGCAATCAGTTCTTCGACCAGGTGACGCTTTGAGTAGACAAAAAACGCAAAGCCCCCGTCCGATTCAAAGACGGAGCCAAGACGGCAACGCTGGCCCTTAAGCCAGCTCCTGAGTTCGTCAGCAGCGGATCGTTCCGTGAGCGTCAAGACATCGCTTATGCCGACCTCTTATGGGAGACGATCGCTTGCCTTTGCGGCGGGCATCGCGCCGGCCAGCGGTCTGCCAATCCGCGCGGCGATTCCTCCATCCGCCCGGTGGAACTTTTCGCACCAGGCTGTTCGGTTTTCGTCGCCTCTCGCGCGGCGCTGATCCTGGCGGCAGCACGTCGCATCGTTGCTTCCAGAACGATGAGGGGAAAAGGCTTGGGCAGGAAATCGGTAAACCCGGCGGTGCTCGCCTGGCTCTGATGCTCCGCATCGACATAGCCGCTTACAGCGACCAGCGGCGTCTCGGCAAATTCCGTCATCCGCCGTAGCTGCATCGCGACGCCAAAGCCGTCGATACCCGGCATCGTCAAGTCAATGAACAGCACGTCAGGATGAAAACGCGGTGCCTTTTCGAGCGCGTCCTCGCCGCTATGGGCAACCACCACTTCATGCCCATAACGTTTGAGCAGAAAGGCCATGGTGACGGCGGCATCGTCGCAGTCATCGACAACCAGGACACGCATTGGCGAAACGCTCGATGACACGGCAGCCTCCTCTGCATAAGAAACGGCCTTTGTCCCGGTGCAGCGTGAATCTTCACGCGCGGCCTGAAATACGGTCAAGCAACTCTCGTGGCCGTTTCTGAGAGCGAAAATCAGGCCAACAAGCGCTTTGGGTCTTTTTTTGTTCTGGTTAGAATCGAGGTACCGGAAGGCCTTGTCTTGGGAGGAATCATGCCGACAGGGAAGGTAAAGAAAATCATGTCCGACAAGGGCTTTGGTTTCATCGAAACGGAGCACGGCGACGACGTGTTCTTTCACCATTCGAGCGTTGCCGACCAGCAGTTCGACAACCTTTCTCCAGGTCAGCGGGTCGATTACACGCTCGACGAGCCGGGCGGCAGGAACAAGGGCCCGCGAGCCGCCTCGGTCACGGTTAGTTAGAGAACCGTTTCAGAAGGTCGCGTAACTGGGGCTGATAGGCCGGCTTGACCAGATGGTAACGGATACCGGCCCGTTGCGACCGCTGGAAATCCACGGCATCGCCGCGAGCGGTCACGGCGACCAACAGCGCATCCGGTGGCAGACGAAGCGCCAATTCCCAACCATCCATATCGGGCAAGCCGATGTCGATCAGAATGACTCTTGGCTTGAAGTACGGCGCAAGAGCCAGGGTCTCGTC
Organism: Pirellulales bacterium; assembly: GCA_035550375.1. GTDB lineage: Bacteria > Planctomycetota > Planctomycetia > Pirellulales > JAICIG01 > DASSFG01. The sequence goes on from DASZPH010000105.1 coordinate 23,908, forward strand.
GCCCGACGTACAGATACGGCACTCATATCCCCACTGCTTTAACTGAGCGGCGAGTGCTTCGGCTGCGTCAAGACAGTCTTCAACAACCAAAACCCGCAAGGGTTCTTTGACCACGCTTTCCACTGACCCAAACCTTGCAATAATGTCAGCCCCCGCCGGCTTGCCAAGGAAAAAACCCGGCTTTATGCTGAATTGCCGCGACGGCCACCCTTGATCGAATCGCTTGCCATGAAGTGCCCCGCCTGTGGCGATGAACAAAGCCAGCAGCTATTACCCGCTGCCGAGCCGCCGAAAGAAATCGGCTTTCGATGTGCCGCATGCGGCAGATTGTACACCGTTCCGGCCGACGACGTTCCTGCTACCATTCTACGCCTGAGCGAATCGAGGGCCAAGGCGGAGTAGCTCAACGGCGAGCACTCCAGGCCTATTTATCGGCGAAGTCAAATCCCGGCTCGCCAAAATCATCCCTGTCGTCGCATACTCAACGTGCCTCGTTGCGGCGATCCGTGTTCTCGGGGTTGCGCAGCGCTTCGGTCCTTCTCGACCACCCGTGCTTTTATGTCAGATGCGCCCTGCGCCAAGCAACTTCGAAATCCTGTCCACACGGTCGGCATCGATCACACCGCCCCGTCGAACGTCACCCGCCGGTACGCTCGGCGCTAAGAAAGCAGCTGGGTGCCCGATGCGGAGTAAGCCCGCACCGCTTTCCGACGCCAACTCACTCCGTTAGGATGTCCCGAAGCACCCGGCCATCGGCGGAGGGCAGCGACAGCTCGAACAGTTGGGCAATGGTGGGCGCAAGGTCGACGTTGTCGATCAATCTCAGCTTCACGCCCGGCTTAATGCCGATCCCCGCCGCCACGAACAGCGCGTTCATCTTCTCGTCCGTGGCGATGTAGCCGTGATTGCCCAAGGCGACTCCGCCCGACGCCTGGGGCACCACAAAAGAATCGCCGTCGGCTGCGCCCGATACGGCATAGCCATCGCGGGCCACTAATATGAGGTCTGCCATTTGCGGGTATTCGCGGGGATGCGGCAAACCATTCGCCGCGAATTGATCGGGGGTGAGAATCTCTCGTACGCCCTCGCGCCCCTCGAGCAGCTCGCGCACCCTCGCTGCATCGGCCTCGCGATGGGCCGGATCGGTCAGATAGATCATGCCGGTGCCACCTTCGGGCACGACCTGGGCTCGGGCCTCGATGATCTTGCCTGAGCCGTTCAGCTTCAGCAGACCGGCCTCCCGCAAGAGCGCATTCGGCTTGAGCGCCTTTTCGGCAACCGAAAAGCCGTGGTCGGCCACAACAAACACAGTGGTACGTTCACGCAGTCCGGATTCATCCAGGGCCGCCAGCACGCGGGCAACGCAGGCATCGGCATAGGCGACCGCCGTGTAACCTGCCGGCGAGCGCGGTCCAGCCGCATGGTGCGTCGAATCGACGTTCAGAAGGTGCAGGAGCAGCAAATGAGGTCGGCGCCGGCGAATCAGGTGGCAGGCGGCGCGCGTCCAGACATCGTCGCGGCCAGCCGAGCTGAGCCCGCTTAGCGCCGCGTCGCTGTCATTTGCGAGGATACCCTCAGCGACCAGCTCGCGGCGCAGTCGAGGCGTGGCGTTGCTGACGTTTCCCGGCACATCGGGAAATCCATCGTCCAGGCCGGGGCAGTTCCTCGTGCACGGCCAGTTGATCTCGGCGGTGCGGAACCCCGCCTCATGCAACACGTCATAGAGGGTCGGCACGCGCACCAGCTCGGCCTTGTCACGTCGCGAATCGACAGATACCGGTTCCCCCGGCCCGGCCCGCAACAGCACACCGTTAAACAGCACACCGTGCTTCTCCGGCCGAACGCCGGTCACCAAGGTGGTATGGTTCGGCCAAGTCACGCTCGGGTTGCTGACATGCATGCCCTCGGCGGCGGCGCCCTGCCGGGCCAAGCCGCGAATCGCGGTCAATGGTACCTTGGGATCGTTTAGCAGATAGGCAGGAAACCCGTCGATACTGATGACCACTACATGGCGGTCGGGCGGAGAAGCAGGCAAGGCTGTGCCGGCCACCCAACCGCTCAGCAATGCGACCAACGGCAGAACGACGCGCAACGACACTTCTGGCTTGCTCCCCAACTACGATCCCGTTCCGGCCACTTGGGCCGACAGATTTCCTATAGTACGTGCCCTGCTCTAGACCAGCAACCGAGGCCACACCGCAATTTCATTGCGGCGTCATCGAAAAAAGCCAAGGGTACGGCACCACGCGTTCAGGAGCGAAGGGGCGGCGATGGCGCTGTGGTCGCAGGCTACTCCGGAGGCGGAACGACGCATGGTTTTTAGATCGCTCGCCATGTTCGTTGTTGCCGGGGTCTGCGAAATCGGCGGCAGCTGGTTGATATAGAAATGGCTCCGCGACGGCAAATCGGGCGGATGGGACTCGCGGAACTGTCGTGCTGATGCTCTGTGGCATCATCCCCACGCATCAGGCCAGCCACTTCGGCAGGGTCTATGCCCTCATGGCGGCGTCTTTATCGTGCTGTCGCTTGTCTGGGGCTGGCTTTTGGCGGCAACCGGCCTGATTAGTCTGACGTGATTGGCGGCCCCATTGCTCTCGTTGGCGTTTGTGTGATGATGTACTGGCCGAGAGCCGGCGCGTCCGTCGGATGCCATAGGGGAGCCGTCTCACGGACTTCCAAGTGATCACCTTATATAGCCCGTTTCCAAACGGTCACCGCCATGTGGCTTGAAATCAAACAAACTGCGAACATGGAGATTCTCGATGAGATGCAGCTTGCCATCCCGGTTATCGCCGAGGTTTTTGCACGTGTGGAAGAGCCGTTCCCTGGAAAACCCGAGAGTTACCGCGTCGGCCGCATCATGGCCGATCGCCTCGATGTCAGCCGGATCGTCGAACTTGGCGCAAGCGTTTGGAGCGTTGCCGACTCGGATAGTTCGGGGTTAGAGTCCGCCTGGGCTAGTCTCCTGGACGAAGACGGCACAATCCGGGCCGAGATGTCCGACACAGATTTGGAGTCGGTTGTTTACATGTACCGGTTTTTCCTCCACACCGACTTTGTCGAATGGAAGATGCCGGTCATGGATATGTTTTGCCACGTGTTTGGCCGGGCGGCCGTCGTACTCGCGCAGCATCACACGACCCTGTTTTCAGACACGGAATTCAGCGCGCTCGGCTTCAACCTTCTTCCGCCAACACGCTTTGCGGCGCCTGTAGGGTATCCCGATATCGATCGAGAGACGCAGTTTTGGGCGCGAGAGAACCGTCTCAGCGCCGACTATGGCTTTTCAGACTACCCCGAGGAACCGCCGGGAGCGCTTCCCAAGCATGAAGCTTGGATTCAAGAGCAGTGCCCCAATGATCGACTTTGTTGATCGAGCCGTGAGAAGCCGATATAAGGCCGTACGTCGCGATTGGTCCGGAGCGGATTCCCGGCCCAGCCGAGCGCATGAAAAAAGCCACCGCAGGCGGGTCCTGGCTCGGAATATCAGAAACATCTCACGCATTAACCCGATGTTAACCTCGCCAGCGTAGGCTGAGGGTGGACGCAAACCCAGGCGATGGCCGCCATGACCACCCTTTATCCCGCTCCCCGCCGCACCACCGACAAAGCGTGCCCAGTTTGGAAGGCCGGCTTCTCGCTCATCGAACTGGCCATCGTCATCACGATCATTGCGCTGGTGACGGCGGCCAGCGTCAATATGGGCCAGTCGATGATCCAGTCGGCCGATATCGTCGCCACCAACCACAAGCTCAACGTCATCGAACAGGCGCTGGAGGCCTACCGTCTGGCGAACGAGCGCCTCCCCTGCCCGGCTGATGCCAGCGCGCTTTCCACCAGCGCTACCTACGGCACCGAGACCGCCAACACCGGCGGCGAATGCGACGACGGCACACCCGCCGGCATCTATACCTACCTCGTGCCCAAGGGAGCCAATGCCACCAACATTGCTTTCAATACATATGTCGCCGAGGGAGCAGTGCCGTTCAAGGCGCTGAACCTTCCTGAGAGCTTCATGTATGATGCCTGGGGGCGCAAGTTCGCCTACGCCGTGTGGACGGTGGATGCCGCCGAGAGCGCATTTCTTAATTACGGCATCACACCAAGCTGCGGCGCGATTACCGTGAACGATGCCAGCGGTAACCATCGGTCGCAGTCCTCTATCTATGCTGTGGTGAGCTTCGGGCCGGACGGACATGGCGGTTATCTCGAGAACGGCACTCGCTACAACGCAAAGTCGGTCAACGTTGACGAGGACGCCAACGGGCATTACACCAGTGCCGGCGCCAATATCAGCTATACCGCCACGTATGTCGATAAGGCGTGGAGCGAAGACACCGCCAACTCGCTCGACGACTTTAGCGACCTGGTGCGATTCCGGGAGCGCTGGCAAATGAGCGACAAGCGTGACTACTTCTCCCCCTTGGGCATGCCCTGTACGCTGGGATTCAGGATTGATGGTGCCGTTGCAAATGATAGGCTAACTCAGGGAACCAGCCTTGGCAATACTACCACTTCTCCGCCCTATGACGTCAATAATGATAGGATTAGCGATATCGTGCTGCATAGTACTACGTGCTGGGCACTCAGTGCCTGCCATGATTATGTGATCTTTGGAGCCAAAGGGGGCTGGCCTCCCGTCATCGACTTGAGCAGCTATAATTTCACCGGCAGCAACGGTTTTGAGATTTCACTAAATACGGGAGACGCGTTTGCGCCAAGCATTGTGGGATTGGCCGACGTTGACGGCGATGGCAACCCCGACCTGGTAACTGAAGCAGACAATCAAGGCACACGTACCTTAGTCATATTCGGACCGGGCAACGGCGGCACGTTCTGGCCCCTTTACAACGATGCGACGCCAGCCAGCAGAAATGAAGATGGCACTCACTTTGCAGCGATTTACGATTCGACCGCCCGCATATATTCTCATCCAGCGGCCGTCGGCAAGTTTACCACCGATACCGCCGCTGGAATCTTGATCAGCGGAGGAGATAGCGGTGGCGTCACGGCCAATATGAACTTTCAGTTCATTCGTGGCAAATCGCGCCCCTGGGCCTCCAATCAGAATGCGGCAAGCCTCACTGAGGGCACGCAAATCATACGCTACACCAGTGTCGGCGATTACAACACGGAGATGATGATCGCCGATGTAAATGGGGATGGTGTTGGCGATATTATAACGACGAATCGCGGAGGGGCACCAGTCGATGTCATTTACGGTGGCGCGGGGCCGGGTGGAAACTGGGGCGGCCCATATGACTTCGGTAATATCAACACCGCCAATAATCCCGGCGGCATAAGCATCGGAACGCCCAATGGCGCAACCCAATACCCCTATTTTACCGTTGCAAGTGGCGATATGAACAATGACGGCAAGAACGATCTGGTAAGCAGCGAGGTACAGGATGGCACCGACCGGACGTTCGTTATGTATGGGCCGCTGGGGACCACATCCTTGGCGAACGGCTGGAACCCTGCGACGCAGTTGAATGGCACGACGGGAGTGACGTTTACTTCAGGCGCACACGCCGTTATGGATCTATTCACGGATTTGAACGGCGACGGAGTGTCGGACTTTGTCCGCATGAATAGCACCGGGAGCAATTGCTGTGGGGTTAACACCGTGGACATTGCCTGGGGAGGCAATTCATTCGGTTCCGCCTACACGTTCGGCAGCGACGGTAAGTCGACGGTTGTCACCGCTCCGACATCCACCTCGGCGTATCTCACTGTGATCGCTTCGGCCGACCTTAATGGCGACGGCATTAATGATCTTATTATCGCCGTTCCCGGCGCGAATACTGTCTATATCATTTGGGGACAGGCTACCTGGCCTTCCACCATCAATCTCAGCACGCTAACCGCGACGCAAGGCACCATCATTTCATCACCATCGCGCGGCGGATCGTTCGGAGCAACAGTCAGCACCGGCGATATCAACGGCGACGGCGTCACCGATCTCATCATCTGCGCCCCCGGCCAGACCAATAACGCTTACTCCAATTCCGGCTCGTGCTATGTCATCTGGGGCCACAAGGGCGCCTGGAAACCCACCATCAACGACAGCGACATCACCTAGGCGTTTCGGCGGTTGAAAAAATCGCTTGAATTTCTCCAACAATCTGACAACCTGCGGTTGCGACTCCGCACCGTATGGCTCAGCGTCCGCCCGCATCAACCCTCTTGCCGGAAGGCACAGAAGACCTTATGCCTTCGGGCGGGGCAGCGGTCGTCGTTGTCGAAGAAACAGAGGAGGAACCTTATGCCGGCCTACAAGACGATCGTGCTGGAGCTGCTGCAGGACCGCCCGGCCCTGCACGAGCAACTTCGAGTGAACGGGACGCTGCTTCAGAGCATGGAGCAACTGGCGGTGGCGTTCCGCGCCTGTCACCTGGAGCGGATGAAGGAACTGGGAGCGGCGATGCCGGGGAGCGACCCCGCCCAGCTATCGAGCGAGGCGCTGGAGCTGGCTCTGCAGGAGCTGGAAGACAGCCTGCCGCCGGCATCGCCGATGGGCGACGACAGCATGGAGACGCTCTCGCTAGACCAGGCGATGGCGTTCCTGCATCGACACATGCCGGCCGGGTAATCGCTTCCCGCAACGGCCATTCACGGCCTGTCGCCCGCCGCCAGTCGCTGATCGACTTCGACGCTCCGGCGGTTTCTTCGCTGCCTGAGACGGCGCTTCCCGCTTCGTCCCCGCCCGTGGCCTTTGATGGCGGCACTGTGAATCAGCCGCTGAGCCCGGCAAGCGGAAAGCCGGTTCCCCCTCAAGGTCTCCCCCCAATTTTCGCTGGCCCGGACGCTGCGCTCCCAGTTCTGGCTGATTCCTCGCCGTGCCGCACGGCCCCGGTGGCTGGGCCGGAGCCCAGGGAGGGAGATCAGGCTATGGAAGGCACCACCATTATTGCCGGCAACGAGAAGTCCAAGGCACGCGACATCATCGCGGCGATCAGGACGTTAAACCGCATCGAGCAGGAAGGGAGGGAGGCGACCGACAACGAGCGAAGGGTTCTCTCGCGCTTCGGCGGTTTCGGTGCGATGGCGCTCTCACTATTTCCCAACCCGGCGACCGGCCGCTTCAAGAACCACGGCTGGAAGGTGCTGGGCGATGAGCTGAAATCGCTGCTCACCGACGACGAATATGCCAGCGCACGACACACGACGTTCAACGCCTTCTACACCTCTCCTATCGTGATGAGAGCGATGCACGAGGCGCTCACCCGCCTCGGCATCCCGGCGGCAGCCACCGTGCTCGAGCCAGGCTGCGGCATCGGGAATTTCGTGGGGGAGGCGCCGGATGGCATGCGGTTCATCGGCGTTGAGCTTGACGGCCTCTCCGGCCGCATCGCCCGCGCCCTGCACCCCGATGCCGACATCCGCATCGAGAGTTTCGCCGACACGAAACTACCAAAGGACCGCATCGACGCGGTGATCGGCAACGTGCCTTTCGCCGACAAGGTCACCTTCGACTGGAAGGGCCGACGCTACGCCCTGCACGACTATTTCTTTGCCAAATCGCTGGATGCCTTAAAGCCCGGCGGCATCATGGCCCTAGTCACCAGCCACTTTACGCTGGACAAGGTAAATGCCGCGATTCGCGAACACCTCGCCGACTCGGCGGATTTCTTAGGCGCCATTCGCCTGCCCTCCGACGCCTTCAACCGCGAAGGCACCAAGGTGGTGACCGACATCGTGTTTCTGCGCAAGCGCCTGCCCGGACAGGAGCCCAAGCACGCCGATCCGGACTGGCTTTCGACCGAAGCAATCACCATCGAGGACGCCGAGATACCGATCAACAGATACTTCCTGAAGCATCCGGAGATGGTGCTTGGCACCTGGAGCCGCAAGAACCGGCTCTACAGCGACGGCTACAGCCTTATCGGAAACGGCGACCTGGCTTCGCAGCTTCGCGAAGCGGTAGCTCGGCTGCCGCAGAATGTTGCGTCGATTACCGCGACGGCGGCCGAGCCGGCGCCGGCCTTCATCCCTCCCCCGCCGGATCGGCACATCACCGAGGGTAGCTTCTTCGTCGGCGAGAACCGCGTCATCCACCAGGTAGAGGACGGCGAGGCGAAACCTGTCACCTACGGCGGTACGCTGCTTAAGGCCGATGGCACGATGATGGGAAAACGCCTGGCCGCGCTGATTGGCCTGCGTGACCACGCCCGGCGCGTGCTGCAATCGCAGAACGAGGGCTGGCCGGATATCGAGCGGCAGCGGGCGCGACGCAATCTCAATATCTATTACGACCTGTTTACCGGCGTCTACGGCCCGATCAACAAGACGACGTTTTCCAAGAACGCGGACGGCACGCTGATCCGCCGCATGCCCAACGTCGTGAAATTCCGGGAGGACCCGGACGCCATGCTGGTGATGAGCCTCGAAGAGTACGACGAGGTGACCGGCAAGGCAGAGAAAGCCGCCATCCTGCAGAAAGACGTGGTGGGAAAGACGCCGGAGATCACGTCGGTGGCCAGCGCGGAGGAAGGGCTGCTGGTGTCGCTCAACAACCGCGGCACGGTGGATATCCCTTATATCTGTCAGCTCTACGGCCAGTTGCCCGACCGCGTCATCGAGGAGCTGGGTGACCTTATATATAGGGACCCGGAGACCAATACCTGGCAGACCGCCGACGTTTACCTGTCGGGCAACGTCCGCGCCAAGCTGAAATCGGCCGAGGGCGCCGGCCCTCTGTTTGCCCGCAACGTCGAGGCGCTGAAAACCGTCCAGCCCGAAGACGTGCTGCCCGGCGACATCGACGCGCCGCTCGGCGCACCTTGGATTCCAGTGCCGGACGTGCAGCAGTTTGCTTGCGAGCTCTTCCGCGTCGGCCCCAAGGCGATAAGCGTCGCCCACATCGCCAAGGACGCGGTGTGGAGCGTCGATGCTGACCACACGGCTCAGCAGTCCGTCGCCGCCACCTCCGAGTACGGCACGCAGCGAGCATCCGGCGTCTGGCTCTTCGAGCACGCCCTGAACCAGAAAATCCCCGTCATCTACGACACCATCATGGAGGACGGCAAGGAAACCCGCGTCGCAAACCAGGCCGAGACGCTGGCTGCCAGCGAGAAGATGCGGCTCATCAAGGAGAAATTCCGCGGCTGGGTCTTCACCGATCCCGACCGCACCGAGCGGCTGGTCCGGCTCTATAACGACACCTACAACAATTTGCGGCCGCGGCAATTCGACGGCTCGCACCTCGACTTCCCCGGAATGAACAAGTCGATTTCCTTGCGTCCCCACCAGGAAGACGCGGTGTGGCGCGGCATGTCGAGCGGCAACACGCTCCTGGCCCATGTTGTCGGCGCCGGCAAGACCTTCACGATGGCGGCAACCGGCATGAAGATGAAGCAGGCCGGCCTCATCAACAAGCCCATGTTCGTGGTGCCCAACCACATGCTGGAGCAGTTCGCGCGGGAATTCATGCAACTCTACCCGACCGCCAAGCTGCTGGTGGCCACCAAGGAGGACCTTACGCGCGAGCGGCGCAAGCGACTCACCGCCAAGATCGCTTCGGGCGACTGGGACGGCATCATCGTGACGCACTCGTCGTTCGAGCGCATCGGCATGTCACGCGACTACCAGGTGACGTTCATCAAAGACCAGATCGCCGAGTATGAGCGGCTGCTATGCGAGCATGCGGCGAGCAGCCGCGAGGGGCGCGCCGCCCGCAACATGATTAAGACCATCGAGAAGCAGAAGGCCGCACGCCAGGAACGGCTGAAAGACCTTCTGGCTTCCGATAAGAAAGACGACGGCCTGGTCTTTGACGAGCTTGGCGTCGACCACCTGTTCATCGACGAGTCGCATTACTTCAAGAATCTGGAGACACCGACCAAGATGGAGCGCGTCGCCGGTATCCAGACCGGCGGCTCCGAGCGCGCCTTCGACCTCTATATGAAGTCGCAATACCTGCACCGGCTTCATCCCGGCCACGGCGTGACCTTTGCCACCGGCACGCCGATTTCCAACACGATGGTCGAGATGTACAACGTGCAGCGTTTCCTCGACCCGGAGGGGCTGAAGTCGCGAGGCATCGAGCATTTCGACGGGTGGGCCGGCACCTTTGGCGAGGTGGTCGACACGATGGAGATCGGTCCCGACGGTGCCTCTCTTCGCCCGCGCAGCCGGTTCGCCAAGTTCATCAACCTGCCGGAATTGCAGCAAATGTTCCGGTCGTTCGCCGACGTGCCGCCGCCCGAAAGCCTGAACCTGCCCAAACCCAGGCTGGAAACCGGCAAGCCGATCACCGTGGCCTGCCCGATGTCGGATGACCAGGCCAAGCTTCAGGCAGAGCTGGTCAGACGCTACGAGCGCATCCGCAGCGAGCGCGTCGACCCAAGGCTCGACAACGCCTTGGCCATCACCACCGACGGCCGCAAGCTGGCGCTGGACGGAAGGCTGCTGTCGAGCGACGCCGGCGATTTCGACGGCTCGAAGATAAACGCCCTGGTCGAGCGGGCAACCGCTATCTGGAAACGCAGCGAAGCGACGCGCGGCACGCAGCTCATCTTCTGCGACATGGGTGTGCAGCCGACAGCGTGGAGCTACTGCGTCTATGACGACATCGTCGAGAAGTTGGTGAAGAACGGCATCCCGCGCGACCAGATCGCGGCGATCGGCGATGCCGATTCCGACGCCAAGAAGCAGGCACTCTTCGACAAGGTGCGCGCAGGGAGCGTCCGCGTGCTCTTGGGCAGCACCGCGAAGATGGGGACCGGCACCAACGTGCAGAAACGCCTCGTCGCCCTTCACCACCTCGACGCGCCGTGGAAGCCGGCCGAGGTCGAGCAGCGCGAAGGCCGCATACTGCGCCAGGGCAACCAGAACAAGGAAGTGGCGATCTACCGCTACGTGACCGAAGGAAGCTTTGACGCCTATATGTGGCAGGCATTAGAGACCAAGGCGCGGTTCATCGCCCAGGTGATGAACGGCACGAGCGGTGTTCGTCGCGCCGAGGATATCGGCGGCCAGGAGCTCAGCTACGCCGAGGTAAAGGCGATCGCGTCGGGCAATCCGTCCGTGCTGACCCTGGCCGAAGCCGACGCTGAATTACAGCGACTCGCTATCCTGAAGCGCAATCACGCCGACGAGCAGTTTGTCGCCCGCCGCAAAACGCAGCGCGAGCTGCCGGAGACCATCGACCGTTTGAAGACGCGTATTGCCGGGATCGAGCAGGACATGAGGACAATTGCCGAGCACGGTGACGACCGCATCATCGTCGGAAAACGTCGGTGCTCCCATGACGAAGCGCTCGATGTACTCTCCGCGCGATTGCGCGAGTTGCCCGATTCGGTCCGGGAGCCGCGCCGGGTCGAGCTGGGCGTGATGCAGGGCCTTCATTTCGGCTTGCTGCTGCGTCCCCAGGCCGGGCCGGAACTGTTCCTGGAAGGCGCCATCACCAGCCGCGAGTCGATGGCCCGCGACCGTTCAGGCCCGCGCGCCATCATGAACGCCGCCGAGCGGCTGATCCGTGGCAACAAAGAGCGGCTTGCCGAAAGCCGCGAAGACCTGGCCTTAGCCGTTACCCAGCTACGCGACTACCAGTCCCGGTTCGGGGCGCAATTCGAGCATGAGGAGTATCTCAGTCAACTGACTCACCTAAGAAACCGTCTCAAGGCGGTACTCTCAGGCGAGCCAGTCGAGGAAGGCGCCGACCCTCATCCGCCGGCGCACGAGCTGGCCGATCAGATCAAGGCACTCAAAGCCGGCAACAGCATCGAGGCAACCACCGAGCGCACCGGAAATCGCGGGCCGATCGTAGCAGTGGAGCCGGTGACCACCCGCATCCACCGCCGCCGGCCGAAACGTAGCGAGCCGGAGCAGCCGGCTGCGGCCGAGGCGGTTGCTGCCGCGACCACGGACCCGATTCCGCCGCCGGAGGCCCTTCGCCCGCCTGAACCTGAGCCGGTCTTCCCAACGCTGCCGCAGCCGAGCTATCGCGATTTCGTCCGCCGGCCGAAGCGACGCGACGCAAGGCAGTTGAGCTTTTTCTAGCATAGTTCAATTAACGCCCTATTAACTTTTTAGTCCTATCCTCGTGCTGAAATGCAGCGTCGGCAGATTCTGCCATAACAATGTTCGGCCTATGCACCGCCCCGCGCTCACGCCTCACGTAGCACCTGGGATTTCCGGGGAAGCCGGTTTTTCGCTGATTTTGATGAGCATCCTGGTCACGGTGGGAGCGATCATCATGGTGTCGTTCCTGCCGGGCAAGGAAGCCGGCGACACCAACGCCAAGACCATTGACGACTTTGAGAAGCTAGAGACCGTCGAGGAGCACATGCGCAGCTTCATGGCGGCAAATCGCCGCCGTCCGTGCCCGGCGCAGGGATCGTACGCCGTCAATTCCGCCAATTTCGGCAAGGAGGCGGCTATAGCAGGCACCTGCAGCGGCGGCACGCCTGCCGCACCGCTCTCTGACGGCGGCAACATCGTCGGCGGGACGATCCCCACCCGCAGCCTCGGCCTCGACCCGACCTACGCCTTCGACTCCTACGGCCGCCGCTTCACCTATCTGGTGGACAAGCGCGCCACCACCACCGCCACCTGCGACGCGTTGATGGGCATCGCGGGCGGCAGCACCACCCCGACCGGCAAGGGCGGCTTATACATCAACGATATCGCGGGCAATCCGATCGACCAGGTTATGTATGCCTATATCCAGCACGGGCCGAGCGGTTACGGCGCCTTTCCGGCGCAGGGCAGCACGGCGGCCGGGCGCATCAACAGCGGCAGCACGGACAAGTGGATGCAGATCGACGCGGCGGTGGCAGTTGGCGCCAACCCTGGCAGCTCGACCTTCGTGCCGACTCTCACTAACACGCTGATCAAGAACAGCATGACCCTGCCCACCACCAGCGGCGGCCTCGACACCGGATTCAGCGACCTCCTGTGGTACCGCGACGACATCAAAAACACCTGCTGCCTTGGGAAGGCCTGCATCCCACTGGGATTCAGGGTTGATGGGAATAGCAGCATCGTCAACACTACGAACGATATGTCGGTCCTTGCCATCGGCGACATCAACGGCGACGGCTACCCAGATCTCGTCGTCGGCAGCGCCGGCGGTGTCGAAAACACCGTCTACGTCATTTTCGGCACCAGCACAATGAGCTCAAGCAGCAGCACGCCCTGGCCCATTCCACCGACCGGCTTCGACCCTACGAGTGTCAATGGCACCACCGGGTTCAGCGTCAAGTTCCCGGTGGCCTTTGTAGGCACGACAGCCACCATTGCTGACCTGAATGGCGACGGCTACGGCGATCTTATCATTGCCAGCTCCGGGGCCGGCTACGTTTACGTCGTTTTCGGCGGCCCAGGAGGTGTTACCACTCAATGGCAGCCGACTGCCAGCTCGGCCACGCCGTCGCAGGTGAGCGTCATCGGCCTCAGCGGCTATAACACCAGCAGCAACGGCACGAGCGGCGTCATAATTCATGAGAGTGGTTCCGGCGGTGCGTTCGGTGCGACAACGCACATGCTTACCCCGGCGAAATTCGAGGTCGGCAAGATCGACGATTCTTCGACGTTAACCGGCTGCACTGCGACCACCTGCTCATCGCTGATTGTCACCGGCTCGGTAAACGGGGCCGGCGCCGGTTACGTCATCTACGGCAAGCCGAGCACAGGCACCGGCCCCAACGGTGCCACGGATAACTGGGCCAACTCCGGAGCGATCGATGCCACGCAGCTTGGCAGCACCGGACCCAACTACGGCTTCCAGTTCTATAGTTCGGATAGCCACCTGATGTCAACCTTGGCGCGTGGGAGCATCAACGGTGTTACCGGAGACTTCGATAACGACGGCTATCAGGATATCGTCATCAACGATGCCAGCGCCACGCCTGCGGGAGACAACGGCGTGCCCGGCGCAGCCGGCGGCGGCTCAACCTACATCCTCTATGGCCGTCCCCGCGCTACTTGGACTAGCGACTTTGTTGCGGGGGGCCTTAACGGCGATTCCGCGGTGGTAAACCTGGAAGCTGAAATCATTGCCTCACCAAATCGTGCCACGGAATTCTATTCCAATCCGGGTGGTCTGGTTGCAAGCGACCTGTTCGTCGCCGATCTCAATGGAGACCATTATCCCGACATGCTGCTTTCCGGATCGTTTATGGGTGCGACTATGGGCATCTATGGTAATAAATACCCGCCCAGCGGCGGCCGCTGGCCGGGAATCTACAACGTCAACGGTATCACCGCCTCCGGGCTCGGTCTCGCTTACTCATATGTTAGTAATCCGTCATGGCTCCCGACCAACACCGGCGCTACCGCATCAGCCTACGACTTAAACGGCGACGGAAAACTAGACCTTTTGTTGGGCTACACAGGCGCCAGTCCGTTATCGCGTCTGAATGCCGGCGGGGTATTGGTGATCTACCAGCCATCGGGCGGCTGGCCAAGCAGCACAATGCAATATTCAAATTTTCATTGGGATGATACCGACAGTTTTCAGATTTACGGCCCGGAAGCGGGCAGTAAGTGTGGCAGCCGAAATATGGGCTCCGGCGAAACCTACCCCCCCTTCGCCGGTGATGTGAGGTACGGTGACCATGGCGCGCCGGAAATCCTCATATCGTGCCCGCCCGATGGCGAGGATTCCTACGGCTCCGTCTACGGCCTCTACAAGAACAAAGGGTGGCCGTCGTCGATTGACCTGAACCAGCTCAACTGATCGGCCGGTCGGGCGGCGCGGGGCCTCCGCGGCACACGAGCGGGCAAAGCAGATCAAGGCGCTGAAAGCCGCCAACACGATCGAGGCGACAGCCGAGCGCGACGGAGCACGCGGGCCGATGGCGGCCGTCGAGCCGGTCACCGCCCGCATACATCGCCGCCGGAAGCGACCCAAGCCGGAGCAGGTCGCCGACGAAGGAACAATGTTGGCCGAGCCCAGTGTGCAGGCGGCGACGGACCGGTCGAGCCGCCGGATTCCCCTCGCCCAGCTGAGCAGGAGCCGGTCTTCCCCACCCTGCCTCCGCCGAGCTATCGCGACTTCGTCCGTCGACCGAAACGTCGCGATGCTCGGCAGATGAGCTTTTTCTAGGTCTGGCAGGCCGAATCGTCGCCTCCATGCGTGTCATGATTCCGCCAGGTGACCTCGCCGGAACTGCGATCGACGTCGCACCAGTCCTTAACATCGCCGCTGGGTGGAACAACCTCAACCGATTTACCGGTCCGGCGAGCGAGGTTTTCAGCGGCCCCTTTGGCTTCCTTTGCTGAATTGCCGCCATCAGCCGTCTGCCGTTGGCCGAACAGATCACCGAAGAAACGAAACTCCCTAGCCTTCCACGAGCCCATAACGTGACCTCCTCGATTGAGACAATGAAACGCAAAGCCATTACTCCACGACCGGCGGGCAGCCGGTCCATTTCATACCGAAGAACCCGCTTCCGGCCGGTTTCATACAGGCGAACCCACCGCCTGTGCTTTTCGCTTGCGCCGCCGGCGCAGAACCGCCGCCGTGCCGAGGCCCAGAAGCATCATCACCCCGGCCGATGGCTCGGGGGTGACGGCCGCCGTCTTCCCGTCGAAATACAGGATCGGTTCAAGGCCGCTCGCGTTTCCGGTGGGGAGGAACTCATCGCCGGCATTCCCGACGCGGGAACTCCCGAAAACCCCGTCAGACCAAAAAGCAGCGAGCCTCGTAGTAGCGCCGGCCGATGCCACATGCGTCCCATCCGGCTCGACGATGAATTGTCCGAGATTGGTACCCATGCCACTGAGGCCCATGAAATCAACAAAGTAGGTCTGCCCGGCCTGCAAGGCGACCGCCGTCGTGAATTCCCCTCCGACGACTCCGCCGGTGGCGCTGTTGGCCGAAAACGTCGCCTGGTCGAGCAGCACCCCGCCGTTTGCCGGCCGGTCGCTCTGTATCTGCACCGTGATGCTATGGTTGCCGGTGCCGCTTGAGATCGGCTCGAAGAAGGTGGAAATGCCGGTCAGCGTGTAGCTCTGCGTCGGCGTGTAGTACCAGCCGATATTGGGGAAGGCATAACTCGTGTTGAGCAGCGGCTGGGCATTGGGGTTGATCTCGTCCACGGTGGCGGCGGCGGCCTGCCTGGCCCACGGCCCAACCATTGCCGCCGCCAGCCCCAGGATTACGACAGGCACGACAATCCTCGCACGACGTTGCATGAATCACCTCATAGGTTTCGGGATGCCGCTATCTTTTGAACGGCTAGTTATAGATAGCCTAGTTATAAATAGTCGCTTTATGGAATGCAACATGCCAAGCTGCCGGCATGGTGCCCAAGAAAGCCAAACCCTATTCCCCGGAGGCAGTTAAGCTCGGCGACGCGATTCGCCGCCGCCGTCAGGCCATCAAGGTCAGCCAGGATGAATTCGCCGACATGGCCGGCATGCATCGCAGCTACATCGGATTCGTCGAGCGCGGGATGCAGAACCTGACGCTCGATACGATGACTCGGGTCGCCAAAGCCCTGAAGGTTTCATTGGCCGTGCTGGTCAAAGAAGCTGGGATATAAGTTCGTCTCGCCCCGACGAAACCTCGAGATGCTGGCGAACCGATCTATCGCAGGTGCGGCTGGCCGAGCTCCTGAAGCAGAGCCGGTCCTTCGTCAGCAAGTGCCAGCGAAGGGAGACGCGCGTCGACATCGTGCAACTGCCGATGCTTTGCCGTGCCTTCACCCCGCCGGTGGGCGGAGTGCATCATATGCGGTCGCGGTTGGCGTCCCAGCACCGGCTAACGAGACGCGGCCGACGAACCGGCGCTCCTTCACCGGGCAGGTTTTCCGGCCGCTGGGCAGAGAGGTCGATGATGATCGAACGTGGCACCCGGCGTCGAGGTAACGTTTGTCACCTCCGCCGCTCGCGATGGAAAGGCCATGACGAGCCAGGCTCTACTCACGCTCGTGCCCCCATTTTCGCCCCAGCATGATGAAGGCAACACCCGCGCTGGCGACAATCAGATTGAAACCAGCCAGCATCGGATCGGGCGTAATACCAAGAATCCACGTCACGAGACCCTTGAACAGCACGAACACGACCGCGGCGATGCCGTAGCTCGTCCATCGGTTCATGCGGCGGTGGCGGGCGCTTTCTTGTTCCGCTCGCGCGTGCCGCGAACCGTTAACCGAAACCGGCATGTGCTATGCTCCATCCGCGCCTGAGGATTTCTGCCGGGGCAACATACGCACCTACCGTTTCAGGATGCCGTCACCAGTTCGTTGATCGCGAAGCCCCATCCATCGGCGGGCACGACGGCGTAGCACTTTCGGACGGGCTTGAATCCCTCGGCTCGCGCCGTGACGTGGACCGCATAGGGCGCCAGGGGCAAGAAGACCTCACCTCCCTGGGATTTGCTCCTGGCAGCAGAGAAGTAGAGCGTATGCCTGTCGTCCGGAAGGGCTCCGCGCCAGAAGCACAGAAGTATTTCCTCGCGGCCTCCCGGCGGGAGAGGCACGCCGTCGCACGGGCTGTGAGCAAAGTTCCTCGTGCCGCGGAGCGGATGTCCTCGCATCCCGTCGGCTCCTTCGCATGCTTCCGTGTATCCGGCTCCGGTTTCGATGCGCTCGATAGTGACGGACAATCTCCGCATGCGGCGGCAACTTAGGTTTCTGACAAAGAGCCTTGCGCTGCGCTGATGGTGCATCTCGCTGTCGACGAGACAATGAACCGCATCGAATGGCTCAATGCAAAGCCCGTCGCTCGGGAACAGCCGTCGCCATAGCATTCTGGCCAGGCCCCAGAAGGTTATAAGGTTCCGCATACTCTCCCCGGCGTGATCGCAGAACAGCCCGGCATGGCCGGTTGCCGACGGCTAAAACAATCGTTCGAGCGCCTTCATCACCACGCCTGCGGTCACGATGGTAAAGACCACCAGGGCGATCAGCTTTACAAAGTCCATGTACGGGCCTGGCCCGCTCTCTTTGACGTTGCTCATTGCGTGTCTCATAACGGTGAAGGGTCCAATAGGCATAATGCGAGACATGCCTATGGCTCACAGGCGTAATCTGACGGTCCGCAACGAATCCACTAACCGAACGCGATGGCCCATGAGGACGGCGACGAGTGCCATGAAAGCAGAGGCAACCGTTGGGCCAAGGCATTCCTGCGATGGCTCGGCCTGATCCGGGAGCTTGTCCGCCGAGGGAATCCAGGTGGACAATACTGCGAGATGCGGCGCAATGATCGGTTCGTGGCCGGCGGCAGCTAAGCCGCCGCCAGCGCCCATCGCGGAATACAGGATCGCCCCGATGGCGACAGTCCCCACCAGCCTTGCACGCGCGAGCGACAGAGACCGTTGCTGTCCGCCAAAGGACCGGGCAGCATGGTGCCGTGATCTTGTTTCGATGAACAAGGTCTGCATGGGTTTAAGCGTAGGCTTCCTATGCGTCTGCGGTTGCGTGATAGGCGATGCGGGTACGGCTGCGGCGCAGCTCCGCATTGATGCGGTCTTGGTCGGCGCCTATTTCCCGTAACAACAGCGCCGCCAGTCCGCCCGCCGCCTCGGCCTCTTCGAAGCAGGCTGCGGTCACGCCGATTTCTTCCAGCCAGGCACGCTCGCCGACATAGTGGGCGCGCACAAACACCTTAAGCCGGGGGTTCAGTTCCTTGGCGATAATGACGATGACGGTCCGCGCATGCGGATCGGGGACGGTCACCAGCAGGTATTCGGCGGACGCGATGCCCGCCGCGAGCAGAATGTCGCGCCGTCCCGCGTCTCCGTAGACGCTGTGCTCCCCGGCCTCGCTGAGCTTGATGACCGTGTCGACATTGAGGTCAACGACCACCGGCGTCACGTGGAATTCCTTGAGGATCGAGCAAGCCACTTTCCCGACGGGACCGTACCCAACGATGATCGCCCGTGCGCGCGGAGAGTCCCGGCCACCTGGAAGGAGATGTGGCGGATGGATTCTCCGAAGCCGCGATTCCGCGCGGCGGCTGAGGAACTTCCATATCGCCGGCCGGCGACGCAGCCACGATTCAGCCGGCCCGATCGATCGGAACAGCACCGGGTTCAGCGAGATGGTGACGATAGAGAGGCCCACCAGGAGGCCCTGGATGTCCGGCGAAAGGAGCTCGTGTTCGGAAGCCAGGCTCGCCAGGATAAAGGAGAACTCGCCAATCTGCGCGATCCCCACTGCGACCGTCAGGGCCGCACGGACGGAGTAGCCGAGGAACCAGACGATCGTGAAGGCAACGACCGGGCTGACAAGAAGGACGATGCCAAGCAAGCCGGCAAACATCGGCAGGTTGTGCCAGGTGCTCGACGGGTCGAAAAGCATGCCGACCGAGACGAAGAACAACACGGCGAAGGCGTCGCGCATGGGCAGAGCGTCCGACGCGGCCTGATGGCATACCTCCGACTGCGCGACGACCATGCCGGCAAGAAACGCCCCCAGGGCCATCGAAACGCCGAAAAGCCATGCCGAGCAGGTGGCGATGGTCAGGGCCAGCGCTAGCACCGTCAGCGTGAATAGTTCACGTACCCGGGTTCGCGCCACCTGCTCCAGCAGCCGGGGAATAACCTTCTTCCCGCCCCAGAGGACGATAACGGCCAGGCCGACGACCTTCACGATCGCAAGGCCGATTGCCAGAAGCGTTGCCGCCGTCTCACCTCCCTCCGACTCGAGCGCGGACGCTGCGGCGGGAAGCATCACGAGCACGAACACCGTGAAAATGTCCTGAACGATGAGCCAGCCGACGGCCAGGTGCCCCTGCTCGGTCTCAATCGCGTCGTTTTCCGCGAGCAAACGTGTGAGCACGACCGTGCTCGCGACCGCCACTGCGATGCCGACGATCAGTCCGGCAACCCAATCATGTCCCGCAAAGATCGTCACCACCGTTCCCAGGGCGGCCGCGCAGGACGCTTGAACCAGCGCACCGGGCAGCGCCACCCTGCGCACATTGAGGAGATCATTGAGGTTGAAATGCAGCCCGACCCCGAACATTAAGAGGATGATCCCGATTTCGGCGAATTGGGCGGCGCTGGCTTGGTCCGCCACGAAGCCGGGGGTCGACGGCCCGACGGCAATGCCGGCGAGCAGATAACCGACGATGGGAGAGAGCCTCATCCGGTGCGTGACAAGGCCGCCGACCAACGCTGCGACGAGGCACATGGAGAGCTTGACGAGAATATCGAGTTCGTCTGGCATTGCGGTGTGTCAGTGCTAAGAACGAACCTCCAAAGGAGATCCTTCAATTTAAGGACGCGACAGATCCCGCACGGTGCTGCGGCCTACGCCAAGCAGCGGTCGCTACCGTTCTGCAAGATGCGGTGCAGGATCGATGAGTTCACCGGCTTGCTGAGGTGAAACCGAATCCCGGGCTGGAGCGAGAACTCGCAATCGATCACGTCGCCAGGTTGGGTTACCCGCAGCAGCAGGGGCACCCGGTGGCTGAGCTGGGGCAGGCGCTGCCCCAGTTCGTAGACGCGGTCCAAAGGCCATCCCGCGTTGAACGACACCACGCCAGGCTTCACGCGCTCGACGGTCTTGACGCAATCGTCGGCGCTAAAACAGACATGGGGTTGATGACCGGCCATCTTCACCTGCAATAGCAGGGATTCCGTGTGGTCATGCCCGCGTTCCAGCAGCACGACGGAGCGCGTCTTCATCCTCGGTTTCCTGCAGGCCAGCTATTGTGAAATGCGCACGAAGGGGGCGCGCATCAGACCTGGCAGATGCAAAGCAGGAGGAGGAGTGCGCGAGACGGATGCGAAGATCTGGCGATGAACGACGACGGCCGCACGCCAAAGGACGCAAGTTGCGTGTAAGCGGATGCGTAGGTCTGGCAAAGCGGCAACGACGGCAGCAGAGAGTGCAAGCCACGCGGCGTCAACGATTGCGAAACCAACGTTCGCTGTCCGTGACGGGGCTGTGCTAATTCCGGGCGGCCATCCGCCGACCCATCGTCGGTGCGAGGCGCCACATACGTGGCCAGCAGAAGGGCCACCCAGCATGCGGTAATGACGCGTCGCGATAGCATGGCGCCATTCTGCGCGTTTCGACGGAGTCTTGCAACCCCGTAAGGTGACTGCCCTCGGGGCGCTTTCAAACAGAAACGCCACGTAGCGAACTCGTTTTGTTTCACTCGTTGGCGCGGCCCAGGAGCGGTTTTACGAAAAGCCGGCGATTCGTGAACCAGCTCGCGCAGCTTTAGATGGGGAGCGCCACAGCGGCGAAGAAGCTGGTGACTCAGTTGGGCAGCGTGGAAGCCGCGAAGACGGCCGTAGATGCGTTGGCAAAGCTGAGCTAGCGTCCTTTGTTGGCGTTGGCCGATCGCGCCACGCCGACCAGCTTCCACTGCTTCCGGGCAGTGTCGAGGCGGAGCCTGGAGAAGTGCGCGGGCTGTGCACCGTAGTTTCGGGTCGGCTGAAGACTGCTCCGGCGCGAAGCCGATACACTCGCTCGCGTAGGAGCACCGCATGCTATCCCCGATCTACCACTTTCCGTGATCCGCGAGAAAGTGCTCGAAGCGTTACAGGCGATGGGCGCCGGCGGCAGCAGGTGCTCCGAGATGGCACTGCTCAACGACGGCTACATCGTAGGCCGAAAGTTTTGCAGCGGCGGTCTTCAAGCGGTCTGGCTGCTCGGCGAAACGCGCATACGGATCTTCAACGAGATCGGCGACCTGCTCGACACGCAGTCGCTCGACGCGGCCGAAGCGCTCGTGAGAAAAGCGGCGTGAGCTTCATGGCCTTTTTGCCGCGGGGCAGCGTCCTATCACCGACGTTGTCCGATGGCTCGGCTGCGTCTAAGATTTCGAGCCTCTTGCCCCAAACGAACGACCATGAATGACGCGAGTTCAGCTTCGGGTCCCTTCATTCGTCACGAGGGTCATACGCCGCGAGAGCGAAGGACGTGCGGTTGGCGAGACCACCTGATCAGCCGCGAGGACGCCGCTCTTTCGCCAGCGGCGTGGGCACACGCTGTGGACATTGATGGAGCGAAGCTGCACTACTACGAGCGCTCGATCGCAGCGGCACAGCGAACCTCGATGGTGCAGACCATTCCGTTTCCAGAGGTTCGCTGGTTCATATCCCATCCGGAGTTGTTCATGGTGCTCGCGGTCGCATGCGCGTCTTGGTTGTTGGTATTCCAGACATCGCCGAGGACGACTATTTCGAGGTGCCGCGAGGATGACAACATCCGCAACGCCAATCCGTTCACCTTGATAGCTTCGACCACCACTGAACCCTTCACCGCAGCCATCGCTGCGGGCTGGTCCGCCTCCTGAATCCACGGCACGCGGTGCCGCACGATGCCTTGTACAGACCTCGTGCTATCCGTCGTCGAAAGCGCCCAGCCAGTTAGCCGTCTGCGCGTCGGTCGTCACCGGGAGCGTGTGGCCGTCGCACGGGGTGGCCAGTATCAACGACGATCACCCCGTCCTTGCGCATCCGATCGAGCAGTTCTTCGGCAGCACCGCCGACCTGCAGGACGTCGTTGAGATTGACGCAGATGGGACGGCCGCCGGCGGTCGCCTTCAGTGTTTGCCAACAGCTCTCCAATTGGTCGGCGGACGAATCGCACAGCGCACCTGTCAGCTTCAAGGTTGTGCCGGATGCACTGCTGAAAACGCTGATTCTAAGCATTTGGCTCGGTGCTCGCCGAGTGTGCCCATGCTGAGCCTGAAATCCCCGCTCTTCAGGGTTGTGCCGGCCGTAAGGGCATGCGTATGCCGTGCCAATCCATGTACCAAGAGCATTACTTTTCGCTAAGACGCGCCGTCTGCGGTGGATATTGATTTGGTCGTCAGCTTTCTCGAAGGAGAACCCGGCTTGCTTGATCGGACAAATCGCAGCCTGCGAAGTTCAGGTGAGCCCCGCGGGAACGGCGGCACGCCAGGATGGCTAATTGTTGAACTTAAGCGTCGCCGTTGAGGGAAAGATTTTGGCCAAGCAGCCGTCGTCGCGCGAGCGCTCGACGGCCGGGCGCCGTTGCGTGGTCACCGTGAAAACACTACTCTCTGCGCCAGAGGTCGCGGTGATCAGCATTACAAGGCCAATCTCTGGCTCTCTTCGAGCATCACGTGACCCGCCGGTACGCGGCGCCGGCGTTCCCTTAAGGCTTTCCTCATTCTTCTGGATCAGGACAGTTGGCAATGCAGCACGACTTTGACGACATCGTTGACCGCCTTGATGAGCTAAGAGCTAAAGCAGAGGCGATGCTTCGCGACCAGGAAGAGTTCGTCCATCAACTCATCAAAGCGCAAGAAGAAATCGACCAGATTCGCAGACAAGGGGAGACCGCCGAAGATGGAAAGCCACCGTCTGAACGAAGCTAGACGCGATGTAAAACAGAACCAACCGACGCGTCGTAAAGGGTGAGTGTCGTTCGTGACGGGCTGCTGACAACGCAGACTCTGAGCACCCGCCGTCTCCGTGTGTTCGGCGGCCGGTAGCGCGATTACAAGCCGCCTAAGGATCATCGGCTGAGCGAGGCCGCTATGCGCCATTGTAGTCAGGCGGCGCAACACGCCCCCGCTTGAAAGGTTACTTTTCTGACATGGGTCCGCCGATTAAAGCCACCTTCTTTCGCTAGCCGATACGACGAACAGAGTGTGGTGCCTTTGGCTCGCCCTCGTTCGTGCCAACGGCATCGCCGATACTCCACAGCCCGCGCCTCGCCAGGTCGCGGGTTTTTTCATGGCAAAATTGCAGATGCAGACCGCCCCATCTAATTAGACTTTGAGCACCGGGCTTGTTGCTCAGCCAGAGACTCGCCCCGTCGGTCCACCTCTGGACGCGGCGTCTTTGTGCGCCGGCGAGTCGCGGGTTTCGGCCCGAGGACGTTGCTCGTCGGCATGATCCTGGCCGACACTTCGATATGTCGGTCGATGCGACAAAAACTGCAGGCAGCAGAGGATCGTCGCCGGGCCTTCGCGCTTGTGAGTCCGCGGCTTTAACGACATGGCGGAGTGGTCACCTGGTTTGGTCGATGTCCGGCTCCGTGCCGCACCATGCGCCACGCGCTTCCCATACCAGGCAGGACACGCTGGCGGCCAGCGCGAGCACGAGCAGGCCCGTCCCAGGCTTCCCGAGCCAGCGGGCCAGACCACCGACCGAGAAAATCGTGCCGACGCCCATCATGAGCAGCGACAATCGCCCGTGAAAGCGCCCAATGTCCGTTTCGGCCCAGGCCGCCAGGGGGCGATAGAGGTGTCGCCCTTCCTCGTGCGGCGTGCAAGATGCCTTCAACGGGCAAGCGTTACACCTTGATGCCGGCGCACGGTAAATGGCCAACCTGTTCTCCGCATCCACCAGGTGAAGCGCAAGGCGTTCGCCCTCGGGGCAGTGATAGTGATCGTCGTTCGGATCGTATGCAAAGCCCTCTTCAGCGAACCTCCGTGCGCGCTGGAAATGGAGCCGGGCCAGCGTCTCGGCCACCCGTGCTCCGGTGAGAACCGCGCCGACATAACATAGGATCAGCCAGATTTCTAACTCGGCGGGCAGACTCAAGAGCAGAGAAATCGGATCCACACGACCTCCTTCCGGGCCGCTGTCAAAGCCCGCTCGGCGCGGGGGATAGCTCGGTGAACAACGGGGTGGTCTGCGGTCCGGCCGCCAAGGCTGCGGGGCGCGAAGGCCGGAGCACAGCCCGGGCCGTCAAGTAGACCAGCGGCAGTACACCCGCGATGAAGACCACGTCGCCGGGCAGACGCAGCCATTCGATCATCGCATGGTCGTTAAAAAACTCGATGGAGCGGGCGTGCCAGTAGCCGTTTGCCACCGCATCGCCGAGCTGAAGGATGCCGATCGGAAAGAGATTGGCAAACACCATCCAGGCTAGCCCTAAATTGAGCGACCAGAACGAAAAACCCACAAGCCGCTCGCTCCAATCCTCCGGCCGCAACAGGTAACGCAAGCAAAAGACCAGAAGGCTAATGGCAAGCATCCCGTAGACGCCCATCATGGCAGCGTGCCCGTGATTGGCCGTCAACTGTGTGCCGATCTCGTAGTAACTGACGACAGGCAGGTTGATGAGGAATCCGAACACGCCTGCTCCGAGAAAATTCCAGAAGCCGACTGACGCCAGAAACAGGACAGCCCAGCGATGCGGAAATGGGTTTTCGCCGCCGCGCACTTCCTGGCGCGCGCCCATATGCAGGAACGTCCAGGCTTCCACAGTGAGAAACGTCAGCGGAATCACCTCCGCCGCCGAGAAGAAGGCACCGAGCGCCATGTGGATGGCGGGCGTCCCACTGAAGTATAAATGGTGCATGGTGCCGACCACGCCGCCCACGGAATACAAGATGGCGTCGTAATAGATGACGCGCGTAGCGGTTTTCTCCGACACCACGCCCAGAAGGACGAAGACATAGGCCACCATGATTGTGGTGAACAATTCCAGAAAGTCCTCGACCCATAGATGCACCACCCAGAAGCGCCAGAAGTCGGCGATGGCGAAGTTGGTGTGGGGCCGGTTGACGAGACCCACGGCGTAGAACAGAGGAATCGACAGCGCACTGTAAAAGAACAGGCAGGGCAGGTTGCCGCGGCTCTCCTGGGCCAGTTTTCCTCGAAGGCCCCTGTAAAGAATGGCGCACCACAGGACCAGCCCCACGACCAAGAGCGATTGCCAGACCAGTCCCAGGTCGAGGTACTCCCAGCCTTGCGCACCGATCAGGGGCTTTGCGTCATGGGCGAGCCAACCCTTGTAGCTGGCCGCCTCGCCGGTCATGCTGCCGGCCACGACCACCACCACTGCGCCCAATAGCAGGAAGGAAAGGAGTCGCTGGCCGCGCGGCTCATGGCCGGCGATGAGCGGGGCAAGGAAGATGCCGGCGGCCAGGTAGGCGGCGGAGACGAAGAAAATGGCGAGTTGCAGGTGCCAGGTGCGGGTCAGGTTGTAGGGAAGCCACTGCGGCAGGTCAATGCCGAAGAAGCTGCCGGTTTCCGCATGGTAATGAGCCGTGGCCCCGCCGAGCAGCGTCTGCACCAGAAACAGGGCGGCGACCGCCAGGAAGTACCAGGAGGTGGACCGCTGGGCCGGAGTCAGCGGCACTTCGTCCGGCGGAAGGAAACGCAAGCGACGCTCCTCTTCCGCGTGCCAGCCCAGGAGCTGGGAGTACCGTCCAAACGCGGTTAGCATCAGCCCGATCCCGCCCAGCAGGGCGATGATCGACAGCATGCTCCAGACCACGGCCTCTTCTGTCAACTGGTTGCCGACGAGAGATTCCGGCGGCCAGTTATTCGTATACGAGTAGGGTCGGCCCGGTCGGCGCGCCGACGCCGTCCACGCCGTCCAAGCGATGAAGGCGGTAATGCGGCGGATTTCCGCCGGCTCCGGGATGGCCCCCGGCCCCATGCCGGCCCCGCTGCGCTTTCGGTTGAGGATTTCGTCCTCGTAGTGGCGGAGAAGAACGTCAAAGGCCGCGACTTGGCCCTCCGTCCAGACAAGAGTGTCTGCCTGCGCGTCGTAGCGGTTGGCCTGAAGTTCGCTTTGCACGCGCCCCAGGGCGGCGGCACCGCCGCCATAGAGCTGCTCCATCTCCAGCGCTTCGCGGTGCAGGTAATCGGCCGTGAAATCGGGACCGAGATATGCTCCGTGGCCGTAGATGGAGCCGTATTCCATCAGGCCGTAGGTGAGAAACAATTGCTGGCCATCGAGGATTTCCTCGCCGGTGAAGAGCGTCTCGCCGCCCTCGGACACCACCTTGCCGGGTACAGGGGCATGGTCCTGGTAGACGCGTATCGCCAGGTAACCCAGTACCGCGAACCCGAATAGGAAGGTTAGGATGACCGCTTGCAGCCATAGCGGGGAGATCACCATCGGCCGACGCCGACCTGTTGCCATCGCAAGACCTCAAATGAGAGTCGATCTTCAATGCCCTCTACTCAACGCCATGCACCCTTACCGTTCCCTATGCGGTGATCCAGACTCGCGAGATCGGACGGCATGCGGCGGCAAACGTGGTGTGGGGCGGCGCATTCTATCACGTTTGGAGCGGTCTCGCTTCATCAACGTCCAGAGCGACACCGCCAGGCAGCGCACCTCGAACTCAGTCGCTGATTTCGCCGGACCGGTTTTAGACGTCTTTGATCGCCTCCCTCGCCGATGTCAGGTTGGCCGTAATATAGTCGCGATTGAGCCGAGCGATAAAGTCGATGCTGATCCCCTTCGGGCAAACGGCCTCGCACTCTCCGTGGTTGGTGCAGCTTCCGAAGTCGAGATGGTGCATGGTGTCGACCATTCGAAGCGCGCGTTGCCGCCGTTCGGGTTGACCCTGCGGCAACAGCCCAAGATGCGAAATCTTTGCCGCCGTAAAGAGCATGGCCGAGGCATTCGGACAGGCCGCCACGCACCCTCCGCAGCCGATGCAGGCCGCCGCGTCCATTGCTCGGTCGGATGCTTCTTTCGAGACCAGGATCGAGTTCGCCTCCGGCGCGCTGCCGGTCCGGGCCGAAATAAACCCACCCGATTCGATGATCCGATCGAGCGCGCCGCGATCGACGACCAGATCTTGCACCACTGGCAATGCCCGCGCGCGAAATGGCTCGACGACCAAGGTCGCGCCGTCGCCAAAATGTCGCATGAAAAGCTGGCAGACGGTGGTCAGCCGCGAGGGACCATGAGCCGCGCCGTCGATCATAAAGCCGCAACTCCCGCAGATGCCCTCCCGGCAGTCGTGATCGAAGGCAACCGGCCGCTCGCCCTGAGCGATCAGCCGTTCGTTAAGCACGTCGAGAACTTCGAGAAACGACATATCAGGGCTGACATGCTCGACCGGATATGCCACCAGCGCGCCGGTTTCGGCGGCCGAGGCTTGCCGCCAGATCTTGAGAATCAGCTTCATTACTTGTAGCTCCGCTGCGTCGGCTTGACGTACTCGAAGGCCAGCGGCTCTTTGTGCAAAACCGGAGGCTGCCCGACCCCGGTGAATTCCCACGCCGACACATGGCAGTAATGCTCGTCATCGCGCAGAGCTTCCCCATCGGGTGTCTGGTGCTCCTGGCGAAAGTGAGCGCCGCACGATTCGTCGCGGTCCAACGCGTCGTGGCACATCAATTCGGAGAACTCGAGGAAATCGGCAATTCGACCGGCGTGTTCCAGCGCCTGGTTGAATTGTGCGCCGGTGCCGGGCACCTTGACACTCTGCCAGAATTCCTCGCGCAGGTCCGGGATACGTGCCAGCGCTTGCTTGAGTCCGGGCGCCGAGCGTGCCATTCCGCATTGGTTCCACACCAGTTCGCCCAATTCGCGATGGAACGAGTCGGCCGAGCGCCGGCCGGCTGCCGACAACAATTTCATCACGCGGTCGGCTGCCTCGCGCTCTGTTTGCCGGAAGGCATGGTGGTCGAGCGAAATTCGATCGGCCGGTGAGACGCGGGCAAGATAATCGCCGATCGTGTACGGCAGTATGAAGTAACCGTCGGCGAGGCCTTGCATCAGGGCGCTTGCGCCTAAGCGGTTTGCCCCCTGGTCGGCAAAATTCGCCTCGCCGATGACAAACAGCCCCTCGACGTTGCTCATCAGGTTGTAATCGACCCACAATCCGCCCATGGTGTAGTGGATGGCCGGATAAACCCGCATCGGCTGCCGATAGGGATTCTCCCCGGTGATGCGCTCGTACATCTCGAACAGGTTGCCGTACCGCTGGCGGACCACGTCGTCGCCGAGCCGTGAAATCGCGGCGGCAAAGTCGAGATAGACACCGCGCCCGCCCGGCCCCACGCCACGCCCTTCGTCACAGACCTCCTTGGCGTTGCGCGACGCCACGTCGCGCGGCACAAGGTTGCCGAAGCTGGGGTATTTGCGTTCGAGAAAGTAGTCGCGATCCGATTCATGTGTCTCGCCAGGCGGGCGGCGATCACCGGCTTGCCTGGGGACCCAGATGCGGCCGTCGTTCCGCAGAGACTCGCTCATCAGCGTGAGCTTGCTCTGATGCTCGCCCGACGCCGGAATGCAGGTGGGGTGAATTTGCGTGAAACAAGGATTGGCCATCAGCGCGCCACGGCGACAAGCCCGCCAGATCGCGGTGACGTTGCTTGCCTTGGCGTTGGTCGAAAGGTAATAGACGTTGCCGTAGCCGCCCGTGCCGAGCACGATCGCGTCAGCCGCGTGGGACGAGATCACGCCGGTGAGGAGGTTACGAGTGGTAATGCCACGGGCGCGGCCGTCGACCACCACCAGGTCGAGCATCTCGTGCCGCGGGTGCATCGTCACCTGACGCAAGGCAATCTGCCGGGCCAGCGCCGAATAGCAGCCGAGCAAGAGTTGCTGCCCCGTCTGTCCACGGGCATAGAAGGTACGTGAGACCTGCGCGCCGCCGAACGAACGGTTGGCCAGGTAGCCGCTGTACTCGCGGGCGAACGGCACGCCCAGGGCGACGCACTGGTCGATGATCGCCATGCTCAGCTCGGCCAAGCGGTAGACGTTGGCCTCCCGGCTGCGGAAATCGCCGCCCTTGACGGTGTCGTGGAAGAGCCGGTAAACGCTGTCGCCATCGCCCTGATAATTCTTGGCGGCGTTGATGCCCCCTTGGGCGGCGATGGAATGTGCCCGCCGCGGGCTGTCGTGAAAACAGAAACAACTCACCTGGTAACCGAGCTGAGCCAGCGTCGCCGCGGCCGCACCTCCCGCGAGGCCCGCGCCTACGACGATCACCTTATACTTGCGCTTGTTTGCCGGGTTGACGAGCTTCATCTCAAAGCGGTGTTTCGACCACTTTTGCTCGATGCGTCCGGAGGGCACTTTGGGATCGAGTTCCACCACCTGCCTCCTCATTCGACGATCCCGGCCAAGACCGCCAGCGGAATCGAAATGTAGCCGGCGGTGACCGCGATTGCGACGGCCGGCGCCAAGCCTCGCCTCAGCCAGCGATAGCGTCGGCTGCTGATTCCCAGCGTGTGGAGCATGCTCCACACGCCGTGATAGAGGTGCAAGCCGAGCAACAACATGGCGGCGATGTAGATGCCCGAAATCGCCGGCATTTGAAAGGCCAGCACGACGTTGCGGTAGACGTCCGAATGGCTGTAGCCCGGCCCCGTGACAAGAAACGTGAACATCGCCAAATGATAAATCACATAGACCAAAACCAGCGGCCCGCTGATCGCCATCGTTCGCGCGGCGTAGTTGGTTTCGATATCGCGTTTCACCGCGTAGGCCACGGGCCTGGCCCGGCGGTTGATGAGCACAAGCTGCATCGAGGCAATGACGTGAACCACCAGCGCGACGGCCAGGCCCGCCCGGGCAGACCAAAGCAGTCCAGGCATGCCCCGCAGCAAGGCAGCATAGGCGTTGAACTTCTCGGAGCCGAGAAAGACCTGCAGGTTGCCGGCCAGATGCGTGATGACGAAGACAAACAGCACCGAGCCGGAGACCGCCATCACCGCCTTCTTGCCGACCGTGGCGCGATAGAAAGCGGCCAGGCGATTGGGAGGTCGCCGTTTCAGCTCAGTAGCCGAGGTCATCTACAACATGTTCGGCGATGGATTATGTTCGACGGCTGCAGGGTCGTCGTCGGTAAGCGGCTGTGGGGAATGGCTCCATCCCTGATAGCCAGCCAGCGAGCTTCCCTGCTCGAACTTGAAGCCGCCGCCCTGCTCTGACAACGTAGCCCAGCGCACATAAGCCAGCAAGTGTTGTTCGCCGTCGAAGGTCGCTACTAACTTGCGCGGCACACCGCGTTTCGAGCCGTAAAGGTAATGCATGTCTGTTCCTCAATCGAGGTGCCCTATCGCCGCCCCGCGGGATTGACATCCGCGGGTTCACTGCCGCCTGTTCCGGTCGTGGGGATCTCCTCCTTGGCATGTCATCGACGCACGCGCGGTCCGCGTGCTCCTGCGCGCGGCCGCGCCTTGTGGCGGGTCAGGAACTGCTTGAGCGCCAAGGCGCCGCTGTGCTCGGCGTCGTGGGTAGCGTAGACGAGGGTGACCTCGCCGCGACGCTCCTTCGCACGCAGTTCGTCGACGGCTTCGGGATTCGAGCGCAACTCGCCCCAATAGCGGCGGCGAAACTCCTCCCAACGCTCCGGATCATGCCCATACCACTTTCGCAATTCGGCGCTGGGCGCCACATCTCTTAGCCAGGCATCAATCTTCGCCCGTGACTTGCTCACGCCGCGCGGCCAGAGTCGTTCGACCAGCACGCGGCAACCGTCTTCAGGCGACGCCGGATCATATGCACGTTTGAGGTGGAACATCATCTCACCTCAGCAGAATCGTGACGAGCACCGACGAATCGGTGATTCCTCGCAGTGCATGCGTGGCGCCGCCGGCAAGATAGAGCATCTGGCCTTCTGCCAGCTCATGCTCGGTGCCGTCGGCATCGAAGGCCATACGACCTTCCAGGCATTGCACCGTGATCTCTCCCTCGACTCGGTGCGGCGGCAAGTGCTTGCCCACTGGCAGCACGATACGAATGACTTCAAGCGTGTCGGTTTTAACCAATACCGTCGTTTTCGACTCCTTCAGCATTTGACCCAGGGGCCGGACGTCAAAAACCTCCGACGGCGCAGCGTGATGAATCGCCATGGCACAAAACTCCTTCCAATCGCAACTCCTCCAGTCTTCGTAAGCATTGCTGGTGCAAATGCCGTTGGCAGCAAGAACGATGCCGCCGATTCCATGCCGCTCGCTCGTCTCACGGACTCGGCAAGCCGCTGACCGGCAGCGTACGGCACTGCGGGCCGGGCCGGCCAAAGCTTCGGTGTAGGCGAGAGCACGAGACAAATCTCGGTGGGACTGACAAGGGGCGCGCTAATCCGCCCAAGGCGCGCGTCTTAGCACGCACACCGGCACACGCACGTGCGCGAATGGGCCCGTGGGATAGCGCCATCATTCGCGATTCCGCGACTTCCGCGCTGAAAAAGAATCGTACGCGGATGCGGGGAGCGGTCAGTTTGCCCTGGGCCTGCCATTTGCAAGAGCGATTTCAGAGGAGGCAATCATGCAGTCGCACGAGAACGAGGCATTGACCCGCAGCGAGCAGCCGAGCCAGGGACATCGACCGCCGGCACTGCCGCCCCGCGAGATCGTCGCTCGCCGGGCATACCAAATCTGGCAAAGTCGCGGTTGCCCTGATGGAACCGCGGCAGACGATTGGCTGCAAGCCGAGGCGGAATTGCACTACGGCACACTCCGTCGTGGCCGGCTTGAGCAGCGCCGGCATTCGCCGTGCGCCCGGTGCGATTCGACCATCGACGAAGCATCGGAAGAATCCTTTCCCGCCAGCGACCCGCCTGCCTGGACGCATTGCGCCCTCACCTGAGTTTCACAATTAGGCCAGACATCTTGTTGGTTACCCCGGAGCAGCCTCATGGCACGTCCCAACGAATACAGCACGTTACGCGAATGGCTTGCCTTTCGGCCGGGCTTGTCGCGTGTTTTCACCAAACATGGCGTCGATCTTTGCTGCGATGTCGATACGTCGCTGGCCGAATTGTGCCGCCGCCGGTCTCTCGATCCGTTTTTGGTCAAAGCCGAGCTCGACCGCTCCTGCCACGCCGTGCATGATGAGATGGGCGTCGATTGGGCCACGGCGCCCCTCGCCGAGCTGTGCCAGCATTTGGAAGAAGTGCATCACAGTTTCTACCGGCGTGAGTTTCCGCGGCTGGCGGCGTTGCTGGAGAAGGTCACGACGACGTACGCGGCGAGTCATCCCGATACCCGGCAACTTTCCGCCGCTTTCCAGCGGTTTCGCGCGGCTCTTGAATCGCATATCGAGCGGGAGGAAAGCGAGTTATTTCCACGGATTCGAGAACTGGTGGCCCTGCAGCGCCCGGAGGAGCCGCCCACCGTGGCAAGCCTGATCAGTTCTTTGGAGCAAGACCACGACGCGATCGACGCCGATCTGCTGCGAATTCGTGACCTGACCCACGGCTTCGTCGCTCCCCCCGATGTCTGCCAGACGTTTCAGTCCTTGCTCGATGGCCTTTGGGAACTGGAGATGAACCTGCACCAGAACGTGTATGAGGAAAACCGTTTTCTCTTTCCGCAAGCCGCCCGGCGCGAATCGGCTTTAATCGCCGCTGAACGCGAGAAATCGTCGAGCGGATGATGGTGGCGGTCGTTCGCGGAAGAACGCTGTTCTGAACCTTTGCAGGAGGATCTGTCATGTCCGAAGTCACGAAGAAGATTCTGTTCGCGACCGACTATTCGGAAGCGTCCCAAAGTGCGCTGACGTACGCCGCGTCACTCGCACGCGATACGGGAGCTGTGCTGGTGGTCGTTCATGTCTCCCAGCTTGAGCAGTATCCCGTTGGCGAGCTTTTCGACGAAGACCCACAACCTTCCGATGAGGAACTCGCCGAGTTGCGGGCCGTCAAGGCGCCCGATCCCCGGATTCCGTGCGAGCACCGTCTGCTTTATGGTGATCCAGCCGAAGAGATCGTCAAACTGGCCGATCAAGAGGGCGTCGAGGCCATTGTTATCGGTACGCACGAGCGCTCGCGCATCGCCCGCTTGCTGGGCGGAAGCGTTGCGGAAAAGCTGCTGCGCACGGCCCACTGCCCGGTCGTTACATACCGGCTCGCGCAACAAACAGCACGTACGGGTACCGGTGAGGAGGGCGGCAAGGCGGCGACATGTGATGACCGCCGGCCCATTCCGACGGGGGCGAAACAGAAGGCCAAAGCGGCGGCCGACTCCGACCTGCAAAGGACAGTGAAGGAATGGGCGGCCAATCGTTCCGAGCTGTACAATATCTTCAACAAGCACGGTATCGATGTCTTATGGGACGGCCACAGGCGGCTGATCGACATGTGCCGGGACAAGCATGTCAATCCGCGGCATGTCGCCGATGAGCTTGCGGCGGCTTGCGAGCCGGCCTACCGCGAGGGGGGCACGAATTGGCATCGGGCCTCTTTTACCGAATTGTGCGACCATCTTCAATCAACACACCACGATTATTTGCGGCGCGAACTACCGCGGCTCGGCGCTCTCGTGGCGGACATCGATGAGGAGAGTCGGCGGCAGCATCCGGAGCTCGATGAGCTTCGCGACGTCTTCGATAGTTTTCGCCAGCAACTGATGGAGCACGTGGAAGTTGAAGAAGGGGCACTCTACTCGGCGCTGCGGGCAATCGACGCCCGCGAACTATCGGTGGAAGACGAAGCCGTCGATCCGCGCGGCTTGGCGCACCGCATGAGGGACGACCACGATCAGATCGGCGCCGCGCTGTTGCGAATCCGCCGGCTGACGAACGGTTATACACCGCCTCGCGGTGCCTCTCCGGCGCATCGTGCCCTTGTCGCCGGACTTTGGGAACTCGAAGCCACTCTACAGCTCGCCATACGCGAAGAGGACGACATCCTCCTTCCGATGGTGCTGGCTCATTAAATCGACGGACCTGGTTTCCGGCGGTTCCGATGTTTGGTTCGCGATATCGAATCCATCAAGGTGTCTGGATGGACTCCACCACTGGCGTCCCCCTTCCCGCTCCGATTGCCGCGGGCCGGTCGGCCTCCTGAATCCACGGCACGCGGTGCCGCACGATGCCGGCGAAGAGCCGCACATTCGGACGAGGCTCGGCGTTGAGGTTGCGGCCGGTGATTCTCACTTTCTGCGGGCCAAACCGGAGCGTGATGCCCTGCGACGGGTCGAACTCGGCCCGCTCCAGCCAGGCATAGGCAAAGGCGACAATGCTGCCGTCCTTCTTGCGAAGCTCCAGCATGGCGGCCCGCTCATGCACGCCGCGCAGCCAGCCGAAGGCACCGAGGTCGCTCGGCTCCTCCTCGCCTGTTCGTGTCGGCAGGGCGGTACGGGACGGCAGGTGGCGGTCGAGCAGGTCAGTATCCGTAGGCAAGCTCAGGCTCCTTCTGCCGTTCGCGTTCGGGAAGCGGTGACGGCTGTAGCTGCCGCAGCAAGACCGCACGCGGCATTCCGCCGCCGGCCACGAGGTCGGTTGCACTTAGCCGCTCCTCCGACTGCTCGATCGCCTGCCTAAGCGCCTCCTTGTCGGATGTATAGACGACGACCTGCTTCCTCGCCCGCGAGGCGCTGACGTAGAACTGCTCTTTCGACGACGCCGGGAACGATTCGCTGGCCTGGCCGATCAAGGCCACGTCGACGGTGCGGCCCTGGCTTGCGTGGCTGGTCACCACGTAGCCGTGGGCGAGGTGGCCGAATTCCTTGTCCACCGTCCAGCCGTTTTGAAGGACGATGTTGCCCGCCTCGTCGAATTCCCTGACCTTATATAAGGTGCCGTTGTTGAGCCGGTGGCCGCCGTCCGCCGTCGTGCCGTTCTTGGTGATCCGCACCCAGTCGCCGGGGGCAAGGTTGAGCGTGCCGGAACGGAAGAGATCGAAGCGGCCGGCAAGCGAAAGCGGCAGTATTTGATCCGTCGTGACCGTCACCCGGTCGCCGCGCGTGTGGCCCTTCGCGTTCTGGTGGAAGACCAGCACGTCGCCCGGCTCGTAATTGACCTTATCGCCGCGCTCTGCTTCGGTGAGGCTCTTGTGGTGCAGCACCGGAAAGGCCCGCTCACCCTCGCCGATGCTGCCGCTTTCTTTCAAGGCCCGGCGGATTTCCTGCGTGATGCGGTCGCCCTCGGCGTGTGTTGGCGAGACGACGAGCGCCGTCTTCCCCTCCTCCACGGCCTGTACGTAATCAGAAGCCAGCAACTGGTAACGCTCGTCGTCGGCAACCTCCCTCACCCAGCCCAGCTCATCAAGTGCGGCAAAGCCGTCGGCGGTGCGGCCCTCGCCGAGCGCGGTGACCGCCTCCTTGTAGGCGCCTTTTTGCCGCTGGATTTCCCGCACCTCAGCCGGCTTCACCCCGGCCTCGTCTTCGAGCAGCTTTAAGGCCCCGCCGCGCTCGACCGAGCCGTGCTGCCTGCGGTCGCCCGAAAGCAGCACGCGGGCGTCGAGCTTGTCGGCCGTGTGAAACACGGCCGCCATCGTGCGGGTGCCGAGAAGCCCCGCCTCGTCGATCCAGATGAGTTGCCCCCTCGCCTGCTGCTTAAGTTTGTCATCGAGCAGGAACCTGGCCACCGTCTCGGCATCGGCAAAGCCGGCGTCGCGCAGCGTGCCGCGGCTGGCGCTGGCGGACGGCGCTAGGGCGATAACCCTGGTCCCGGCGTTTTCGATTTGCTCCACCGCCTCCTGCATCAGCGAGGTTTTGCCGGCGCCGGCAGCACCGCGGACGATGGTAACGCGGTCGCGTGAGCCGGTAATGTGATTCACTGCGCGCTTCTGCTCTTCCGAGAGCCAGTCACGGGTAAAGCCGTCGTGCCCATCCGCCAGCGGCCGGCAGGCGCCCCTGCCCTCGCGCGCAAAGGCGATCAGGCCCCTCTCCTCGGCCAGCACCTCGCGCGTCGTCGCCATCCGCCTTCCATGCCGCTCGGCCGTGATGACATCGCTTGCGGCCAGTGCCTGGTGCACTTCCTCGACGGTCGCCTTGCCGACGCCGTGCTTCAGCGCCTCGGCGAGTAACCGCCGCTCGTCGATCACCGATTTACGCTCGAAGGAATGCTGGGCAGCGTACTCGACTGCCCTTACGGCTGCCGTGCCGTCGGCGGCTATCGCCTCGCCGCCGAGCTGCTCCTGCAGGGCGGCAAGCGATTCCCGCTCTTTAGTCGTCATCCGCTCCCGCCACTGCGTCTGCAGTTCCGGGAAGCTCATGTCCTTTTTCTTAGACTGGCGGGTTTTGGCGCCGAGCTCCGCTTTGGCTTCATCATCCTCGATACCCAACTCGTCCGCCTTCTCCTCGATCAGCGCTGTCCGCCTTGAGAATTTCTCAATCGTGTCACGATCGACACCGGCAAGCTCCCAGCCGTGCTTGCCGCGCACGGTCTCCAAGCCGAGCTCTTCTAAGCGGTGCGCCAGCCTCGAATGGAACACCGCCTCGAAATACGGCGCGTCGCGTTTCAGGTCGCGGAACTGCCCGGCCTTCCATGCCTGCTCCTGGTCGTCGTGCGTCGTGTTGAAGACGAAGCAATGCCCGTGCAGGTGCGGATCAGGCACGCCATCGACCGGCCTCGACGTGAAATGCACGAACTCGCCCCATACCATGTTCCCCGTTACGCGGTCCTCATTGCGGCCGCCTTTCCTGACGCGCGTTTTCATTTCCGACTCGATGTCCTGCATGGTGCCACCCATCGCGTCGCGGAAGGCAGTAAGCAACCGCTCGTCTTTTGTCATGGCATAGAGCAGCGACACGCTTTTCGGCACGTGGAAATTCATGTCGTAGCCCACGGTGCGGTCACTTCGCATGCGGGCGGTAAGCTGCTCTTCCGTCGCCGGGTGCTTGTTGTCGCACAGCGCATCCCAGTCGGCCTGGCGGATCTCGCCGGACAGACCGAGCAGTTCGGCCGCCTTGCCGCGCCACAGGCCGCTGAGCTCCTGGCCCTCCGTGTAATAGTCGGCGGTCGAGTAGTAGCTTTTCGCCCCGCCCGGCTGGCTGTTCTGAAACATCCTGAGCATGGGCGATTATACGTTCACGTCTTCGCGTCATAGTCAATGCTTCTTGATGAGTTTTGCTCTTGCAGGTTGTACCGTGTGCTTCCCCGTGCGGCTCCAATGCGACGGCCATGCCACCGCCCTGCTACGGGCGGATGAGGATCGATGCTTCCGGCGGTTACTCATGTTCGTTTTCATTCATGGACACTTTCGCCGCCTGGAACGCAGCTTTCGTCCTTTGTGTGGGAAGCTGCCTCAGCCGGCGTCCGGGGTAAAGCTGCCAAGGCCGCTTTCCTAAAAGGAATCCTTCGGCCTTTCGCTTGACCCACCCGCCTTGAGCCGAGGCGGGCGCTAATCCCACAGGACGCAATCAAGCGTTCCAGCAAAAGCGAAAGGACTTTTTTATGAGCACGAACGACAACGCAACCGCCTCCAAGGCACCGACGCACATCGCCTACCAGGTGCGCGAGCGCGAAGGCCAGGACAGCATCTGGACCCGCATCGGGGCCGCCTGGCAGCACAAGGACGGCAAAGGCTTCAACATCGCCATCGAAGCAGCGCCGCTCGACGGACGCATCACGCTCCGCGTCCGCACAGAGAAGAAGGAATAGGAACAGCAACCAGCCGGGCGGGGCGAAAGCAAGCTCCGCCCATAACCGGAAAGGAATCCGACCATGCATTACGTGAATCACAGACTTTGCGACCTCGCCAGCCAACTCGAAGCGATGGCGCCGACTTGCGATCCCGACTTCGACGCCGTTTATGAAGACCTCGACCGCGAGTTCGCCTACCTGCGCCTCCACCGCGACGACACTGACGGAGGCGCCTATGCATAACCGCCTTCTCGTCACGCTCGATGCACCGGCCGACGCCGGTTCCGAGCAGGTCCGCAAGGATGTCTTCAACCGGCTCATGCAGGACAATTCGTTCTGCGGTGAAGGCGGACGATTCGGCAGTCCCCTCTGCGACTGGTTCCTTATCGGCGGCCGCTGGAGCGGCCTGCTTGCCGACACTCTCATCGGCGGCGAGTTCAACGCGAAAGCACGCGCCCTGCCCGGCATGGACACGCAATTCATTCCGCAGTCCATCGTCGAGAACAACGCAAGCGAGCTTGACACCATCTGGCATTCGCTTGGCGGCACAGGGCCGAATCCCTACTCGCGCAGCAGCTATCTCCAGCACGGCTACGCCGACGACGCCATGGTCATAAGCGAGGCGCTTTACGACATACTGCTCGCCGCGAACGAGGGCTGCGACAACGACGGCGAAGGCTTCGCTGATCTCGACGGCGATGAGGTCAACCGTGACTTCGTCGGCCGCAAATGGCTCGTAGTCGTCGATTATCACAACTAACCGAAAGGAGCGAAAACCATGAGCAACGAAC
Organism: Pirellulales bacterium; assembly: GCA_035550375.1. Classification (GTDB taxonomy): domain Bacteria; phylum Planctomycetota; class Planctomycetia; order Pirellulales; family JAICIG01; genus DASSFG01. The sequence continues at coordinate 62,606 of DASZPH010000105.1, forward strand.
CGACCAACACCGACCGCGCGGCGTGGGCCAAGGACGCCCTCGCCGTCTTCACCGCGGCAACCTTCAGCGGCGACCATCCCAACGGGATGCATCGCGGCGACCTTGAATGCGCCGTGGGCGATCTCATCACCGACCTGTTGCACTTCGCCCTCCAACAAGGTTTCGACGCCGGCGCCATCTTGCAGAACGCCTGCGGAAACTTCGGAAGCGAGCTGTTGGACGAAGCGTGCCGGGGCGTCACGAAGCCTGGCGCTGAGATTGTTTCAGCACTGATCGAGGCCCTGCATTACCTGCTCGAGCAGACCATCGACATGGACCTGAAATACGGCCTCATCTTAAGCGAGGGCGAGGAAGACGCCCGGGCGAAGGCACTTTCCGCCATCGCCAGGGCCGTCCATGCCGGCTATGGCCGACCGTCAGTGATTTCACCCTCAACCAAACGATAGGAGCATTTATGTCACTACGCATCATCAATCCTTTCTACGCCACCCGCTTCCGCCCGGCGAAGCCCAAATCTCAGCCCGAGCCGTACCGGCCGGTCTATGCCCGGCTGCCCAGGGCGCCCAAGAACGCGAGCCCGGTGCCGCACCTGACCAGCCTCTACCACTTCGACCGCGCCGGCGAGTACGGCGACCGTTCCTATCCCGGCAATTGCGGCGGCAACCTTATCAAGGACCTGCTCAAATACTTCAAGCCGTTCAGCGTGCTCGACCCAATGAGCGGTTCGGGCACCTGCCGCGACGTGTGCCGCGAGCTTACCATGTACTGCTGGTCGAGCGACATCCACGGCGGGGCCGATGCCTGCGACCCGTCGCAGTTTCCGCGTGCGACGTTTGATTTCTGCTGGCTGCACCCGCCAGACTGAAAGACGCAATGCAACTCTAAACCGATATGGACGATCCTCCGCGGGACCGGCCATAATCGCCGTCCCGGCTCTCTTGGAGTTAGCCGAATGGCTGGAGCGATACCAGCGAGATCAGCAGCAACAAGGAGGTTCGTCATGCAAATCGACAACGGCACCGTCCCCCCCCGCGCCCATATCCCGTTCGGGTAAGCCTTCGGGGCCTCTGGGAGCATCTGCCTCCTCAGGACCAGGAACACCTGTTGCAAACGCTCAGCCGAGTCGTTCGGCAAGAGCCTCCACCTCTAAAAAGCGCCGAGGTGGATCATGACTGAGCAAGCCGTCGTCGCGAGTCCCGGCACACCCGATAAGCCAGTCCACGCTCCCGAGCCGCTGGTACGCAGTGTGCGTTCTGCGAAGATCCAAGCCCGTCATTTGGAGCGATCGGCCATCGTCTACGTGCGGCAGTCGTCGCAAATACAGGTGCTTGAGCACGCTGAATCGAAGGCCCGTCAATACGCTCTGGCTGACCAAGCTGTCGCCTTGGGCTGGCGGACCGAAAAAGTTCTGGTGATCGACGAGGACCAGGGCAAGAGTGGAAAACGTGCAGATCACCGCACTGGCTTTCAACAGTTGCTCGCAGAGGTGACTCTAGGTCACGTCGGCCTAGTGCTGGGATTGGAAATGAGCCGCTTGGCGCGGTCATCCAAGGACTGGCATCACCTGCTGGAGCTGTGCGCTCTATTTGGCGTTTTGTTGGGTGACCAGGATGGCGTTTACAACCCCATCGACAGCAACGATCGGCTGTTGCTTGGTCTCAAGGGCACCATGAGCGAGTTCGAGCTGTTCACCATGCGTAATCGCTTGCAGCGAGGCATTTGGCATAAAGCCGAACGTTGCGAGATGCACATCGCGCCGCCAGTCGGATATCAGAGACTGCCCTCCGGCGAGGTTGTGCTCGACACCGACGAACAAGCGCGTGACATCGTCCAGCTCGTCTTCGACAAATTTGACGAGCTGGGCGGTGCTCGCAAGGTGATGATCTATCTGGTTCAACATGGAATTCAGTTGGGCATCCGCATCAACCGAGGCTCACGATGTGGGACGCTCGTATGGCGTCGGCCAAACCCCGGCATCATCTGGCGGATTCTCACGCATCCCATTTACGCCGGCGCTTATGTCTTCGGTCGGAAGGAAGCCGAGCCGGGACAGGTCAATGGGAAATATCGCCGCTACCAGAAGCGGTATTCCGCGGATGCTTGGAAAATCCTGTTGAAGGACCGAATGCCGGCCTACATCTCGTGGGAGCGGTATGAGGCCAACCAGAAACGGCTGAAAGACAACCGATCCACGATTACTTCGAGCGGCGTTCCTCGCGACGGTGGCGCAATGCTCGCCGGAATCGTGATCTGCGGTACGTGCGGTCGCCGTTTTCGCTGCCATCATCCGCGTCCCGAACATCCCTACTATTTCTGCGCGCGTGACACAGAGCTGGCCCAGGAACGAACGTGCCACGGCCTCGCTGCGCGAGTCGTCGACCGCCTGGTCATCAACCAAGTCCAAGAGGCGTTGAAGCCCGCGGCCTTGAAACTCAGTCTTCGTGCAATTGAGGACAGCCAGAAGGAACGCGATCGGCTGGAGGCGCATTGGAAAAAACGACTGGAGCGAGCGCGCTATGAGGCGGATCGCGCTGAGCGACAGTACCAGGCGGTGGAGCCGGAGAACCGCTTAGTCGCACGGACCCTGGAGCAACGATGGGAAACGACGCTGCTGGAACTCCGATGCCTTCAGGATGATTACGATCGCTTCAGTCGTGAAAAGCCTCGTCGCGTGACGGAAGTGCAACGGGCGCGAATCATGGCACTGGCCCAAGACATCCCGACGCTATGGGACGCGGAGAGCACGACGAACGCAGATCGCAAGGAAATCCTTCGCTGCGTCATCGACCAAGTTGTCGTGCGAGTCGAACAGAACACCGAACGCTGCGATGTCACGATTCAATGGAAAGGTGGCTTCGCAAGTCAACACGAAATCATCCGGCCGGTGCAGAGTCGGAATCAGATGCAGGACGAGGACCGACTTCGCGAACGCATCACCCAGCTCAAGCTCCAGGGAAAGACCGCGGCATCCATTGCCGCGACCCTTGTCGCCGACGGATTCGTGACGACGAGACAACGCGGCGATTACAATGGCGACATCGTTCGAGCACTGATGCGTCGGTATGGTCTAGCCAAAATCCGCTTACCTGGATCGCTACTTGAGAACGAGTGGCGGTTAGGCGAATTGGCGAAGCGACTCGGAGTCTCCAGCCGCAAGCTGCGCAGTTGGGTGCTTTGCAAGTGGTGCCACGCCCGGCGAACCGAGAATGACCGATGGATTGTCTGGGCCGATCGGCAGGAAATCCATCGTTTGCGTCAATTGGCGTCGCAATCCACGCGTGGCGCCAACAACTATCCGGCGACAATGACAACCCCAAGAACAAGAAACTAATAAGCGTGCGGCGGCGCATGCCCTCTTTCCCTTCGTACCGAGAGCGGCTGCTCGTGAGGCGTCGCCCGCTGGCGTATAGGTTCAGCGCCCGGCGTCCTACTTATTGCTTGGGCCCGGCGGGCGTCGACTCTCCGGCGGGATCCCAACGCCCCAGACACGTGGAAAGTCGAACTTGTCGCCTTTCATTTTAGCGAGCTTTGCTTTCTGTTCGTCGCTCAATATGGCGACCGCCTCGGTGTCGGCCTTTTCCTCCAGCTCTCGCAGCTTGTAGTTCCACTGATCGAGCTCCGCTTGAGAGAGGTCTTGAAAACCGGGCTGACCGGGCCGCGGATTCGCCACCTTCTGTCGGTGGTCTTGCACGACCTTTAGGATCTCACCGATCTTGTCCTGCTGTTCTTGCGTCAGACCGAGTTCCTTGGCAACCTCCGGTTTCTTGAGTGCATATGCACCCTGACTCTGTACCCACAACTGTTTGAGCCGTGCACGCTGATCGGGATTGAGAATTCCGTCAACTTTCTCCGCGACCAGCTTGTTCGCCGCGATGGCCTTCTTACTTATTTCCTCGGCGCGTGCCCGTCGATCTTCGGGGCTAAGGTTCTGCGCCTCGCGGAAATCGCCGCCCGCTTCGCGCAGCGGCGCAAACGCTTCCTCGATCTGCTGCATTTGCTCGTCGCCGATCGCTAGTTCTTTGCATACCCTCGGTCTCCGCAACAGGTCAACAGGAGTGCCGAGCGCCGGCCCACCGAGCCGGTTCTCTACGCGACCGAATCCGGGGCCCCCACCGGGTCGGTTCTGCACGGGGCCGCCCGGTGCCTGCTGGCCGCTCGGCTGATCGCGGGAACTACCAAGATATTGCGGCGGGAAAGGGAACTCCTTGCCCTTCATTTCCGCGAACCTGGCCTGCTGTTGTTCGGTCAAGACGGCCAGCATGTCGCGCAGCGCCTTCTCCCGCCGAGCGTTCAGGTCGGCGAAGAACTGCTGACGCTCCTGCTGCGAGAAGTCTTCCGGCTTGGGCTGGCCGGGCTGCGGTCGCAGCGATGCTGCGATCGCGCGCATCTTCTCCTGCTGCTCACCGCTCAAGCCGAGTTCCTTGGCGATCTCGGGCTGCAGTAGCACCGCGTTACCCTGAAACTGCAACCACAACTGTTTCCATCGCGCCCGCTGCTCGGGCGTGAGGATTTGGTTTAGTTTCACCTCCGCCAGCTTGCCCTCCTCCGCTCGCTTTTGCGCGATCTCCATCATTCGTTTCTGACGCTCTGCGGGAGCGAGGCTCTGCGCCTCCAGGAAATCCCCGTCGAGCTCTTTCAAGGGCGCGAATGCTTCATCCATTTGTTTCGTCTGCTCGTCGCCGATCGCCAGCTCTTTACGCACTTCATCGCGCATCGGGCCCGATCGCAAGAGTTCGGTCGGGCCAGAACCTGGGCTGAAGATGATGCCTGGCCCGCGGCGTTGTGGCGGTTCTTGGGCCATGACGGCCGAAACGAAGATCGCCCAAGCCAATCCGCTGCACGAACCTATGCGTCGCAACATGGTTTTGCACCTTTGGTTCGAAATGAGAACCGCATCAACGCCAATCGGGCGCTTGCATAAAATGAATGACCGTAACGTCTTTCAGTTGCAAAGCTCGGGGTGCGCCGCCGGCCGCGGCGACGATTTCGAGCCTCGCCTTTCTGTTGTCACGTTCGTTGATATTCTCGGTTACGTTCATCGCCAACGAGCCGCCGTCGGGCGACCAGCATAAGCCGCCGATGTTCGCGTTCTCTTGCTCGGCAAGAATCTGCCGAGGGTTCGATCCGTCGACATCGACAACCCACAAGCCGCCTTTCTCCGCGAGCGTGAAGTGGTGGTACGCGATTTGTTTGCCGTCGGGAGAGAAACGCGGGTACAAGTTCGCCGATCTGTCCTGCGTTATGCGGCGCTCTCCCGTGGCGTCGGGATGCATCATGTAGAGCTGATAACCGTTCTTTTCTTTCGAGTGGCGGCCTGAGACCGTCACCAACCAATCGCCGTTCGCCGTCCAGTCTTTGACCTCTTCGGTCTCGGGAATCGGCAGTTTTTGCTTCTCTTTGGTCGCCAGGTCCAATAGCCATGATGAGCCGTACCAGCCCTCGCTGCCGTCGTTGATGTGGTACAGCAGTCGCCGCCCGTCGGGAGACCAGGCATTCATCGACGCATCCTCCATCAGTCTGACCGGCTGCGGATCCTGAAGGTCCGCGAGGAAAAGCTCCGATGTGCCGCTACGGGTGCCGTCCCTCATAAATCGAGGCTTGTACTCACTGTAGGCCATGCGGCGGCCGTCCGGCGAGAGCCGCATTGTTTGTCCCAGTGACCCTACCTTCCGCCAGGCGCTGGTATTCGGATCGACTTCGATTATCCCATGATAGTTGTGCGGGAAGGGGACGTCGCTGCTCAAGTCCAGGTGGACCCACACGTAGATCTTGCCTGGTAGCACGTCGGGCTTTTTGGGCGGGGCGGGCTCATCATCGGCCACCGCGACCGCAACCGCGGTCTGCGGCACTAGCCTCCAGGGGACAAGGCTGGATGCGGCAATCAGTGCCAAGACACTCGCCGCGAGAGCCACGCGACGGAACGAATAAGGTCGGACGCGAGACATGGCCATCACCCTCCGCTCGAGGTTGCGGAAAGTTCCCAAGACACCCGCGGTGACCAGCGATGAGCGGGGCCGCAGCGGCTCGCGCGCGGCCAACTTCAACAGCAGACGGCCATATTCGACGGGTTGCGCTAGCCGCTTTTGGATGAGCAATTCGTCGCAGGCCGCTTCTTGGGCCTCGGACCAGCGACGGCCCATCAGCCAGACCAGCGGGTGAAAGAAGAAGAATACTCGAACGATCGTGGGGAGCCAGTTCCAAGCGAGATCGCGTCGCCGGTGGTGTGCCAACTCATGGGCGAGCATCAACCGCAACTCGCCCGCATCGAAGGCTTCGAGGTGGACCGGCAACACGATCGCACTCCGCCAGATGCCGGCCAGCAACGGACTGTCGACTTGCGGCGACAAAAGCAGCCGCGGCGGGCGCCGCACCCCGAGACGTTCGGCTTCTTGCCGGCAGGCCTCGCTCAGCGAATCGCTCGCTTGTGGCGTGGCGGTAGCGACCAAGCGGCCGGCGGAGAGCCACTGTGTGACGATGCCGCCCAGCGAAATCACAGCCCCTGCGAGCCACAGCACCAGCAATAGCCTCCCCCAAAAAGGCACCGAGACGCCTTGCTCCGGCATGACCGGGTTGGCGACCGCGAGCGGCTCGACGGCCTGCGCGGGTAGTTGGCCGGGAGCGGCAGGCGTCTCATTTGGCGACACTGCCTTGTGCACGACAGAAGTCACCGGCTCCGCGGGAAGTACTGGCAGCGACACCGGCTGTCCCCAGAACAGGGCAACCAAAAGCTTGAGGCAAGCGAGACGCCACAACCAGCAAACGACTCGCGGCGAGAGGAACCTTGGCCAGCAGCGGATAATCGCCCAGACGAAGGCGATGGCAATCGCCCCCTGCCACGAAGCCCTCACTAAGTTGCCGACCCACCCTTCGCCCCAGAGTTCGAAGGTTTGCAGGAGCTGGCTCATCAGTCGCCTCTTTCACGAGATTCAAGACGTTGGAGAAGCTCTTTGAACTTACGGACCTCATCGTCGCTCAGCAACGACGAGCGCATCAGATAGGCCAAGAAGGGCGAGACCTCGCCGCCCAGCACATCATCGACAAAGCCGCTCACCAATCGGTGTAGCAGATCAGCTTTGGAAATCGTGGGCGCGTAGCGATGTGCCCCGGTGGACTTCCGGCGCTTCAGATATCCCTTCTCCCGCAACCGTTCCATGACGGTCAACACCGTGGTGCGGGCCTGGCCGGTTGTAGTGGCGAAATGGGCCGCCACTTCACGGACGGTGACCGGATGATGTTCGGTGATGTGCTGTAACACATCAAGTTCCAAGCGGCCGAGCGGCTCTTTGGGCGGTGGCACAGCGGGCTCCTTTTGACTACCGTCGTAGTCATGTTAACGCTGCCTATGAATGTAGTCAACGGGTGCCGACGGATTTCTCGCGAGCGGTTTGTTTCAGGCGACAGTGTGGATCGGATGCCTTCGGCCGCCCAGGCAGCACAAAGCACAACCTGGCTCTAATTTGCTTGCCATGTTGCTGCGACGACGAAAAGGGGATAAGCAGAAAGAGCTGGTAGCGAGGGTCGACCATCAATTTACGGAGGCACTATGGAATCCACTTCCCCTACTGGCGGCAAAAGCTTTACGCCGACGACCCGCGCGACCTGTCGCGCTGCCCGACGCTTGCCGCCTTCTTAGGCCGCTACCGGCAGCTCATCGCCAACTGCGCCGGCGCGCTGACCGCAAGCGGCAAGCTCGCCATCCTGATGGGCGACTATCAAGACAGAGAGCTGGGCTTCGTCCCCCTCACCTACCACACGAAACGCATCGCCTTCGAGTGCGGCCTGAAGCAGCACGGCACCGACATCATCCGGTTCAGCCACGGCGCCAGCAGCAGCACCAAGGTCTACCGAGGCAGCTTCATCCCCGGCCTGCATGACGTATGCATGATTTTCCAGAAGGAAACCTAGCCCTACCTGGAATCCTCATTTGACACGTCGCAACCAGGAGCGTTAAGGTGCCACGAACCGCCGAGAAACCTATGGCAAAGCAGCCGCCGAGAGTCGTCGTCCTGGCCGGTCCCAATGGGGCCGGCAAGTCCACGTCGGCAGCCAGGCTTTTACGGGGTGCGCTCAAGGTCGACGAATTTGTCAACGCCGACCTCATCGCCGAAGGCTTATCCGCCTTTGCCCAGGACCGCGTGGCATTTCAGGCCGGCCGCATCATGCTGGCCCGCATGCACGAACTGGCGAACGCTCGCGCCAGTTTCGGCTTTGAAACCACCCTCGCCACGCGATCCTACGCATCCTGGCTATCGCAACTTCGCCAGTCCGGCTACAAGGTCCACATCGTCTTCCTCTGGTTGCCCGGCGCCGATGAGGCAGTGGAACGTGTTGCCGAACGGGTTCGTGCCGGTGGTCACCATGTGCCGGAACCGACCATCCGCCGACGCTACAAATCCGGCCTCAAGAACTTATTTCGCCTCTATCTGCCGCTGGCGGACACGTGGCAATTCATCGACAATAGTATTGTTCGCTCGCCCCGATGCATTGCCATCGGCCGGACCCACGGACCCGGGAAAATCAACGATCCGTTGACTTGGCAGGCGATTGTTGACACAGTTGGTTCGCCATGACCGAAATCTACCCCTATGATCCGCAATCGCTAAACGAGCTCCTCGCAGAATCGGCCGCCGTAGAAGCTGCCGTCCGCGAGGCTGTTCGCGATGCCCTTATCATGCATAAGCGGCTCGGCAACCCGGTGGCTAGCTGGGAGGACGGCCGCGTTGTCTTGATTCCTCCCGACCAAATTCCGGTCGATGACGCGCCGGCGCACCACTGAGCCGCGTCCACTCCTCGACGCCACGCAGCGTGCCGAGATCGAGCGCCGGCTTGCCGCTGTCGAAGCGGGCACGATGCCGGTGTATCCGTGGGAGGAAGTCCGGCAGCGCCTTAAAAGCCGCTCGCCTAGCAGCCGAAGCTCATCTTAATTCCGCCGGCGACCGGCATAGTCGGCCGGCGCCGGGCTCCGACGCGCGCTGCCGTCATGGTGTCCCACTCCGGCACGTCTCAAATTGGCACATTCTTGAACGTTGACAATGGTTTATTGCCGCGCTAGCAGTGGTCTTTCGCGACCGCATGTTGCGGTCGTCTCAACTGCAGCAAGGAGGCGATATGCCAAGAACACGGACACTGGCCAAGGAACAGAAACAACAAGAAGAAGTAATAATCACCCGCGAGCCGGGCGACGAACCGGAACGCGAGCCGCTTCCACCGCAACGCGGCTGGAAGCACGACAACGCCGCCGGCGTCGAGCGTCTGTTCTACAGCGACAGAGAGAACGAAGTTTACGAAGCGTGGTTTAAATTCCGCGATGGCGATCCCGGCCCGAAGGTCCGCGGATTCCTCCATGAAAAGGGTTATACGTGGAAGCCCAACGCTCCCGCCGGTGGCCGCTGGCCCGAAGTCAAAGGAGCCTGGAAGATCCCGACCAACTTCGAGACCTTAAGCCGGGACCGCCTCAATCATGAACGGAACTTCGCCAAGGTCGTTGAGATGATGTACGCCGAGAAGGGCGTTGAGCCACTTGAGCATTCGGAAGGCATCGCTTTCTAGTGCCTATATGCCAACGCTCGACGACCTTTTGAAAGATGGCCGCAAGCACGCTGTCGGCCAGGACGTCTATGACTATTTCCTGGACGTGCTGCCGCCGGTAACTGGCCCGATGACTTATCTCGGCGAGCGCTGGGATTTCGGGTTTGCCGAGGGTGCCGAACGCGTCCGGCTATTCAAGCAGGACCGCGATGGGTATTTCGCCATCGACACGCCCTACCTCAATCCGCGCGAAGCCGGCCCCATCGCCACGCAGAAGCGCCGCTGGGTGATGCGGTGGGTGCAGCTCGGCAAGGCGTACCCGCGGATACGCCAGGCCGCCGACCCGCCGTTTGACACACAATCGTTCAACGAGTGCCGGACGCACGGCGAGCTCATCGGCAAGCTGAAGCACGGCGGCTGGCCGGTCGCACAGGCGTTTTACGTCGGCGACCTGTGCTTCATCCAGCAGGACGTTCTTGGCCGCTGGCTTGCCATCAAAGACGAAACCGTCCTCGGCATCCTGCCGCTTAGCCACATCATCGAATCCGACGGTGTGACGGCGGCCGAGCAAATGCTCTCAGACCTCCAGGCGGAAGTCATCGCGCAGCCGGTCCGGGAATTGGCACGCTGATGACCTGGGCCAGCCGCGTCTCCCCCATTCGCGTCGGCGATACTATCGCCTACTCGAAGCGATTCCTGCAGAGCATCGGCTGCCATGTCGGCGGCATGGCCCACGCGCGCGGCAAGGTGACAGCCATTGAGCCGCTGGGCGACGGCATCCTGGCGCGGATCCAGTGGGATACGCCCGACCTGCCCGACCGCATCAACGTGAAGAACCTGAGCCTCGTCAAGAACGGCATGGTGATGGAGCACTGCTGAGCGCAGCGCTCCCTCTCCCCGCCTCGTCTCCGACCATGACCGACACGGCTTGGTCGGCGCCGTGCCGATGCAGCTTGTCCCCGTCCCATGAGGCCCGCCATCCTGCCGGCCAGTCAGTTGCCCGACTGTGGCGCCGCGGCATCCAGCCGCGCCACCGTGAGGCAGTTACAGGCACATGGCGGGCGTGAGTGAGTGAGCCAACCAAGGCACCACCCGGACAGCTAGGAGTCGGTTACCAGGCAGTACCCAAGTTGAACAGACATCTTCCCTAAGCGGAGCTTAGGAAGAATTGCACGGTGCAATCGCCTTTACGACAAATCGCAAACACGGTTTTGCAGAGGGTCGTGTCGTCGCAGAATCGTATTTACGATTCCACGATTGCCCTGTCCGGGACTGGGACGCTTGCGGGCGCTCGCTCTGCCTTGGCCCCCGCCCCGGCCCGGTTCAGTCACCTGACTTGCAGGCCGGAAAATCGTATTTACGTCGATACGATTTTCCGGCTTTACGGTTCGGCAATCGTAAATACGACGGCACGCGGAATCGTATCGCCGCATCGTCGTGGATACGATTTTGCGATGGCACGAGTCGGCCTTTGCGTCCATGTTCTGGTCGCGCCGGCGGCATGCCGGTGGGAGCACCGGCTCCGCCAAACAAGAGTTAGTCGGCCGACCTAGCGCTTATGGTAGCCGTAGAATCGCAAATACGATTTTGCGATTTTGCGACGGCTGCAGACCGTCTGGACGCCTCGGTCTTGGCACGCCGGTCAGCGCCATCCGTGATCAGTTCGTCGACTGACTTACTCCGCCGCCGGCGCATTTCTGCAAACACGCTTTTACGATTTTACGATTCCGAGCCGGCCCGGTGGCCGGCAGTCTGTCGCGCAGGCTCGTTCAATGTGGGAGCGCCGGCGGCGATTCCACCGCGGTCGTATCGTCGCAAATACGATTTTGCGACTTTACGCTCAATCGCCCGATAGGCCGTCGGAGCACCGCAGAGGCCCTTGGCGTGCTCCTTTTTTTGCCCCTGCAGGCGCACGGCGTCGCAATTCCGCAAACACGCTTTTACGATTTTACGCTCATTCGCCCGATACGGGGATCGTCACGGCGGCGGGATGCACATTCTTGTTGACTCATCGCACCGGTTGCCTTACTGACAATCGTAAAATCGTAATTACGACACGAGCATGCCCAAGGTCCTTGCCATACTCAATCAGAAGGGCGGCGTCGGCAAGACGACGCTGGCCATCCACATCGCAACCGCCATCGCCCGCCGCGACCGCAAGGTGCTGCTGATCGACGCCGACCCGCAAAACAGCGCGCTGGACTGGGCGGCGGCGAGGGAAGGGCAGCCTTTGTTTCCGGTCGTCGGCCTGCCGAAATCGTCGATCCACAAGGAACTGCCGACGCTCACCGAAAAGTTCGACGTGGTCGTGATCGACGGGCCGCCTCGTGTCCATGAGGTGGCGCGCTCGGCCATTATGGCAAGCGACCTAGTCCTGGTGCCGGTTCAGCCGTCGCCCTACGACGTATGGGCCTCGAAGGAGATCATGGACCTGCTGAACGAAGCGACCGTCTACAAGCCCAACCTCAAGAAGGCGTTCGTCATCAATCGTAAAATCGTCAATACGGCGATCGGCCGCGACGTGGCCCAGGCGCTCTCCGAATACCCGGTGCCGGTGCTAAGCACCGCGATCAGCCAGCGCGTCGCCTTTGCCGAAAGCGCGACCAGGGGGCTTACTGTATTTGAACTTGACCCCGACATGCTGGCCGCCCAGGAGATGAGCCAATTGGCTGACGAGGCGGAAGCGATGCTCGGCCTAAAGGTCCCCGAAAGGATGCGGGCATGAGCGGCAAGAAAGTGATGTTCGCCGCCAAGCGGCCAAGCCAGATTACGCCATCCGACATCGACGGCTGGGTGGAGAAAAAAGACGGGGCGACGACGGCAGCGACGCCGCCAGCACCCGCGGCGCCGCCGGCACCGTCGCCGCCCGACATCAAGATGAAGCGGCTCACCATCGACGTGCCGATAAGCCTGCACCGCAAAATCAAGACGACCTGCGCGCTCAAAAACCTGCACATGGCCGACGAGATCCGCGACCTGCTGGAGCAGCATTTCGGCGGACAGGGCACAGGCGAGGGGGCAGCGTCGTGAATACGATTCATCGTAAATACGATTCTGCGATCCTGAGTCCATTCAAGGTGTTAGCCTGACATGACGCGGCGGCGGCCACCGCAGGGCGACCGTCAGCCCGACCTGTTCGCCGCGAGCTTCGCCGACATCCCGATCCGCGACCAGCGCGACACGATGGAGCGGCCTTTTTTCAGCCTGGCGAAGCGGACCAGGCTGGACCCCATCGAGTACAACGTCGGCAACGTCTGGGTTGAGGTGAGCGCCAACCCGCAATTCGGTATGGCCACCATCTGGGATGCCGACATCCTGATCTGGGCAGCCACACAGATCACCGAGGCCCTCGACCGCAACCTGTCGCCCTCGCGCACCGTCCAGTTTCACCCTTATAACCTGCTCCACTCCATCCGCCGCAGCACCGGCGGCAAGGATTACGCACGGCTCCGCGCCGCCCTGGAGCGCCTGGCCCATACCGCCGTCCGCACCAACATCCGCACCAACGGCAAGAAGAAATTTACCTCCTTTCACTGGCTCGATAGCTGGACGGAGACCATCGACGAGAAAACCGGCGAGCCGACGGGCATGACCATCACGCTGCCCAATTGGCTCTACGAGGGTATCACCGAGCAGGGATTGGTGCTGACCATCCACGAAGACTACTTTCTGCTGACCGGCGGCATCGAGCGCTGGCTCTACCGGGTCGCCCGCAAGCACGCGGGTAGCCAGATCGACGGCTGGAGCTTCAGTATGCGGCAGCTCTACGAGAAATCCGGCTCGACCGCCCGGCCATCGGATTTTGCCCTCGACATCCGCCGCGTCGTCGAGGCCAACCAGTTGCCCGAATATGAGCTTTCGCTGGACCGGAACGGGGAGGGGGAGGAGATCGTGCGTTTCGTCCACCGGGCAAAGCTCCCGACCGACCACCCGCGCGCCGAATACCAGCGGTTTCCCGGCCGTCGCAAGACGCCGGGCCAGGGCATTTTTGCGGAGTCGTGGAAACTCAATGAGTTATCCGAGAGCGGCACGGGCGATTAGGCGTAAATCGCCCTTTAGTCGTCCAGCTATGGGACATCTGGAGCACCAAGCCGCCCGCGGCATGCGTCGATTCTGGTCGCTGCGGGCCTGTGGATTCCATCGGGCGATTAGGCGCACGGCTGTCGGGCGATTAGGCGCAGCCGCTTCGGGCGAATGGGCGCAAATCATCGGGCTATTGGGCGCACGGGCCGCCCGATTGTCCAAAAGGATCAGCGTCTTGCCGAGCGGCTAACTGTTTAACTTAAACAAGTATATATAACTTACTTAACGGCCGAGCCTGTGGATAAGCCGCCGATGTGGCTGATCCACGTCAGAACCAATCAGAGGAGCAAGAGGAAGGCAGCAATGGCATTCAGGAAGAATGCCGTCCGCTGCACCGTCGGAGTCCGCAACTCTTCCGGGATGCAGCTTTCACAAGCCGCCGGGGGCACTTCTACGGTTTGACTTATGCCTCCCGGCCGGGCTAACCTATGCCCGCAATCGGCAGGCAAAGGAGCACCGCAGGCGTGAGACTGTTTAGACATCCCGATTTCGAGTCGGCGGTCATCCGCCCGGTGGACCCCGCCTGCGGTCACGGCTTGCGACCGACCGTCATTTTGCCAACCCTTCTCATGCAGGTTCGTGCCCGTGAGGCGACGGCCGGAAGGATTGCATGAGCAAAATCGCCACCCGCCTCCCGGCTGATTTTCCAAGGCTTCTCAATGAGATCAAGGATCGTATCCAGCATGCCCAGACGCGAGCTGTTCTGGCCGTCAATTCGGAACTGGTGCACCTCTATTGGGATATTGGGCGCATCATCGACGCCCGCCAACAGCGGGAAGGGTGGGGGGCCGGCGTGATTCCCCGGCTGGCCCACGAGCTGGCCAATGAACTGCCCGAGGAGAAGGGGTTTTCGGAGCGGAACATTAAGTCGATGCTTGCGTTCTATCGGGCATACCCTGATCCTGCCCAATTTGTGCAGCAGGCTGCTGCACAATTGCCGACGCCGCGGAAACGGTTGCAAGTTGCGGCAAGATTGGAGCCCGCCGAAAAAGTGCAGCAGTCCGCCGCACAATTACCGGCCTCGATTCTTTGGTCTATCCCCTGGTTCCACCACGTCGTCCTGATGACCAAGGTGAAGGACATGTCCTCCCGCCTGTGGTACATGCAGCAGACGCTCGCCAATGGCTGGAGTCGCAATGTGCTCTTGCTGATGATCAAGTCGGAAGCACACACCAGGCAGGGCAGGGCCGTTACGAATTTCGAGCGGGTGCTCCCGGCGCCGCGATCGGATCTCGTGCGGCAAACGCTCAAAGACCCGTATATTTTCGACTTCCTCACCCTAGAGGAGCCGTTTCACGAACGCGAGCTGGAGACCAACCTGCTGCACCAGCTCGAACGCTTCCTGCTGGAACTCGGCCAGGGCTTCGCGTTCGTCGGCCGGCAGTATTACCTTCAGGTTGGCGACCGCGAATTCTACATCGACCTGCTGTTTTACCACCTCAAGCTGCGTTGCTTCATCGTCATCGACCTGAAGAAAGGCGAATTCAAGCCGGAATATGCCGGCGTGGTCGACGACAAGCTGCGGCACGGCTCCGACCAGCCTTCGCTCGGCCTCATCCTTTGCCAGGATCGCAACCACATCGTCGCCGAATATGCCCTGCGCGGCGCCGACAAACCGATCGGCATTTCCGAGTACGAACTCACCCGGGCTTTGCCGCCCAGCCTGAAATCCGCCTTGCCGACCGTGGAAGAGATCGAGGCGGAGCTCGCCGGCTCGGCCTCGGCGCCGTCGGTCGAGCCCCCGGCACTGCCCGCCCCAGACCGTAAAGCGGCCAATCGGCCGAAACCATCCGGCAAAAGCCAGCCGGCAAGGGGCCGCAAGAAACGAAAGACCTGATCCCCACGGAACCCGAACCCTGATCTTCGCTCCAGCCCGGCGGCCGGCCTATCGTGAAGAACCTGCGACCGACGACCGCAAGTTGAAGAATTCTTGACTTCCTCGCCCGCCCGTCGCAACATGCGCGGCGAATGCCCCGCCCCAACAACCCGCTCGACCTCGCCAGACAAGCCCAGAACATGGCACGGAACGCCGGCGCTGATGGCCAGGTATTCCAGAAGGTAGCGGCCGTCACCATGTGCTTCGTCACGGTGCTGACCGGGATGCACCTGCTCAACGAGCTTTATCGGGAGCTGTACAGGGGCGATCGACGGCAAGGCCGAGGCCGCTAATTCTCGTGCCGCTAATCCTTGCAGGGAAATGTTTTGCGACTTCTTATACCAACCGACGGACCGAAAAAAACCGCGCGCCGCCCCACCAAAATAGAAGAAACCACCGCTATGACACGGCCAGCCGTACGCGTCATATCTGCAGTATAGAAAATTGTGCAAGAAGTGGCTTGCCGGTACCTCGGCTCGATTGTAAGATGACCCTGCGGTATGGAGACGTGTGCAATATTGTCCGGGAAGGTCCCGGATTAATCGGCAAATAAGAATGGCCCCGTGCGTCAACACGGAGCCACTCTTGGGCCAGCACACGGCGAGTCCACCGAGCGCTGGGTCCAGTCCTAACGAGTCTATTCTGCGGCCCAGAAACGCTCCGGTCAACGTCGCCCTCATCACTTGGTGAGGTGCTCTGCCCGCGATTGACCTTCGACAAACGTCTTGTCGTGGGTAGCAGGCACTTTACTAAGGAGCGTTCCATGGGTTTTGAAGTGGATTTTCTCCCTGTTGGGGAGGGCGAAAAAAGCGGCGATGCGATCGCCTTGCGGGCCGGTAACCTCTCCGGCCCCCGTAACGAGCAATTCGTGATGGTCATTGATGGAGGCACGCTCGATTCTGGAGACGCGCTGGTCGAACACATCCAGACCGTCTACGGGACCAACCGAGTCGATTTGGCGATCAGTGGCCACCCGGACGGTGACCATGCTAGCGGGCTTTATCGCGTCCTGGAAAAACTGACGGTTCGTCACTTATGGATGCACCGTCCTTGGGAGCACTCCTCCGACATCAGGCATATGTTTGATGATGGCACGCTCTCGAACGACCGCCTTTCTGTGAAGATGCAAAAGGCCCTATCGGATACTTGGGATCTGGAGAAGCTTGCCAACAGGAAGGGCATCCCGATCACCGAGCCTTTTGCCGACGGCGAGGCAAATCAGCAATACCAAGGCATCTGCATTCTCGGGCCGACTGAAGAATACTATCAGAGCCTGCTGCCGGCGTTCCGCGACATGCCCGATGTCAGAGAATCCTACGCCGGTTACCTCGGCGAAGGTCTTCGATTACTTGCCCGGGGCGCCGTGGCGCTCGCAGAGCGGGTGCTCGAAACCTGGGGGAGGGAAACGCTGCAAGACCCTGCGGAAGACGCTACATCCGCCGAAAACAACTCTTCCGCCATAATTCTGATCCGCGCCGATGGTAAAGATCTTCTCTTCACCGGCGACGCTGGTGTGCCGGCCCTCGAACGGGCTGTTAACCTTGCCGAAGCATCGGGTATTAGCCTTCCCGCATGCCGGTTTCAGCAGATGCCCCACCACGGCAGCAAGCGAAATGTTGGCCCAACGCTCCTGAACCGGTTGGTCGGCCCCAAGCTGGCGGGCGAAGGCACGGCGAACAAAACTGTCTTCGTCTCTGCCGCTAAGGAGGCACCCAAGCACCCGGCACAAAAGGTTGTGAATGCTTACATCCGACGTGGTGCCAAGGTCGTAGCAACACAAGGAAGAGGGATCGTCCACTACTCGGACGACTTGGCCCGCCCAGGTTGGGGCCCCGCAGCGCCGCTTCCCTTCTTGCAAGAAGTCGAGGAGGACTAGTCCATGAAGCCCGACGTCTATGTGTGGAAAGCCCGGCGCTGTCCGGTGCTGCTGGCGGTCCTTCCCATTGTGCTTGCTGTTCTTGCCGCATTTCCCGGCGCGGACTGGAAACTGCTGCTGCCCCTATGCACATTCTGCGGCCTGTTCATGCTGGTGAGCCAGGTAGGACGTGATCGTGGCTCTAATCTCCAGGACCGACTCTTCGAATCATGGGGCGGCAAGCCCACCACGCTAATGCTGCGCCACCGTGGAAGCCCATTCGACGAAACGACCCTGGGCATGCTGCATAGATGGCTTTCAGCTGTGACCGGCGTTCCAGCACCGTCAAAGCGCAAGGAGTCGGCATCGCCGGAGGACGCCGACAAGGTTTATGATGCTTTCGTTCGTCACCTACGAGAGGCCACGCGCGACAGGCAGGAATATCCGCTGGTGTTCGAAGAAAATGTCAGCTACGGATTCCGGAGAAACGTCTGGGGACTGAAGCCCTATGGAATTGCGTTTGCCGCAATGGGCATCGCTGGAGCCTCGATCAGCGTTTTTCGATTCCGCGACGGGCCGCAACTGGGGCCTGCACTCGCCTCCACCGCAGTTAGCGCCATTCTTTTCTTCTTCTGGCTCGGTTGGGTCAATCCTCGCTGGGTCAGGATTCCGGCCACAGCGTATGCTGAACGGCTCCTGGAGGCCGCTCTGCGCATGGCGAGGGCCGAGCCGAACGACTCGACAAAGCACGTTGAGGCGGCACCGGCGGCGAAGTGAGATACGGGTGCGGCCGGTTGTGGTTGAGCGGCCCCACCAACGGGTTTGACAGGAAGCGCAACTGATGAAACAACGCATAGGCGATATCGCTGATGTTCGGTCCGGCTACCAGTTCCGGGAAAAAGTCGAACACGACCCCAGCGGTTCAGTGCTTGTGATACAGATAAAGGATCTCACCAGTGACTTCCAGCTTCAAACCCACGATCTCATTCGCGTCTCGATGCCCTCTCCCGAACCATATCGTGTGCAGCAAGGTGATGTGCTCTTTCTTGCACGAGGACATCGGCTAGGTGCGACAGTTGTGAACGAACCGGTTAGAGGCACGATAGCAACCGGCTTTTTCTTTATTCTCCGACCATCGCCCCGCATTCGCCCCGGCTACTTGGCTTGGGCGATTAACCAGAAAGGGTTTCGGGAGCGGCTGCGGCCGCTGGTCCGGGGAAGCCATATCCCCTTAATCACAAAGGGCGACTTCGAAAGCTTAATGCTGGATGTGCCACCGCTCGACATTCAGCAACTAATCGAGGCCATTGATTCATTACATCGACGCGAAAACGCCCTTATGCAATTGATTCAACAAAAACGATCCCGACTCACCGATGCGGCGTGCGCGAAAGCGGCAACGCGTGCACATACCAATAGGAAAGGTTAGAACATGCCCGACGACTTCGATCAAAGCCACATCAATACTATTGTTTGGAGGGCGTGCGACACATTCCGAGGTGCCGTCGATCCAAGCGAATACAAGAATTACATCCTGACCATGCTCTTCCTCAAGTATCTGAGCGACTTGTGGAAGGACCTAAAACGCGAGTACGCCACAAAATACAAGGGTGACACGCAGCGTATCCAGCGAGCTCTCGCCCGCGAACGCTTTGTTGTTCCGGAGGACTGCGACTTCGATCATCTCTTTGCCAGGCGCGATGCCGCCAATATCGGCGAGCTTATTAACATCGCCTTGGAGAAGATCGAAGACGTCAACAAAGCCAAGTTGGAAAATGTCTTCCGGAACGTGGACTTCAATTCCGAACCCGCCCTCGGTCAAACCAAGGAGCGCAATCGCCGCCTGAAGCACCTACTCGAAGATTTCAACGATCCAAGGCTTGACCTACGGCCTTCGCGGGTCGGTCACCGTGACGTCATTGGCGATGTGTACGAGTACCTCATCGGCCAGTTCGCCGCCGGTGCGGGGAAGAAAGCGGGCGAGTTCTACACGCCTCCCGAGGTTTCCACACTGGTCGCCAAGCTCGTGAAGCCCAACGCGGGCGATCGCATTTGCGATCCGGCCTGCGGCTCCGGCTCGCTCCTTATCCGTGTAGCCAAGGAAGTGAAGGACGACAGCGGTAAGCCCAGTAAGAACTTCTCTCTCTTTGGTCAGGAATCGAACGGCAGCACATGGGCTCTTTGCCGCATGAATATGTTCCTGCACGAGCAGGACGCCGCCCGCGTTGAGTGGTGCGATACGATCACGAATCCCAAGCTGGTGGAAGATGACAAACTGATGAAATTCAATGTCGTCGTGGCCAATCCGCCGTTCTCCCTCGACAAATGGGGAGCCGATTTTGCAGGGCATGACCCGCATGGCCGATTCTGGCGTGGCATTCCTCCGAAAAGTAAGGGCGACTACGCCTTTATCACCCACATGGTCGAAACGGCCCTCGCGGACGACGGACGGATAGGTGTGATTGTGCCGCATGGCGTGCTGTTCCGCGGTGGCTCGGAAGGACTGATCCGCCAGAAGCTCATCGAAGAGAACTTGCTCGAAGCCGTGATCGGCTTACCGACCAATTTGTTTTTCGGAACCGGCATCCCGGCGGCAATCCTAATCTTCCACAAGGGCCGCAAGACGACCGACGTGCTCTTCATCGACGCTAGCCGCGAGTTCGCCGATGACAAGAAGCAGAACCGCCTGCGGCCCGGAGACATTGAGAAGATCGTTGGCACCTACGACAAATTCAAAAGCGTGCCCAAGTATGCCCATCGAGCGAAGCGCATCCAGATTGAGGAGAACGAGTTCAATCTCAACATGCCGCGATACGTAGACACTTCTGAAGAGGAAGAAGAGATCGACATCGTGGCCTTGCAGGCCGAAATCGAGAGCTTGGAAACCGAACTGGCGACGACGCGCAATAAGCTGACTGAGCATCTAATCGCATTAGGGGTCAAATCATGATGACCGTCTCAGCCCCTTTTGCCGCTGACGGCATCGGGATTCCTCAGTTACCCAATAATTGGACACTGCCCGAGCTTCGCGACATTTCTCACCGCGTAATGGTTGGGATTGCAAGTGCGGCGACCCACGCTTATCGAGAGCGCGGCATCCCGATGTTCCGGAACAAGGACATTGGGGAAGGCATATTGCGAGACGATGATCTCCTCTTTCTGGACGAAGCGTATGAACATGCTCATCGCAGAAAACGACTTCAGCCGGGCGATATACTGACGGTCCGGACTGGAAACCCGGGCGTATCAGCAGTAGTACCACCCGAATTTGCCAACGCCCAATGCTTTACATCTCTAATAACTCGTCCGAATTCGCAATTGGTTGACAGTTGGTATCTGTGTGAGTTCATCAACTCTGTACATGGAATGCGACAGATCAACGTCGCCCAGGCAGGTGCTGCGCAAAAGAATGTGAATGCTCAGCGCCTGCAGCGAATCCAGGTTCCACTACCGCCATTGTCCGAGCAACGAGCAATTGTTGAGGTGGCGGCTACCTGGACTAGCGTCATTCAGCAGTTGAGCGAAGTGATTGCCGCCAAGCTCCGCTTTAAGCAGGGGCTCATGCAGCAACTTCTTTCCGGCAAACGACGGTTTTGTGCGTTCGCAGGTCGTTCACTCATTCCGCAAGAATTGGCCACATTTCTGACTCCCGTTACAAGGCCAACACAACGTCCCACCCATGCTTACACGGCTCTCGGGCTACGAAGTCATGGAAAGGGCACGTTCTTTAGGCATGTTGAAGATCCGACCCAAGTGCAGATGGAAGAGTTGTATCACGTCGTGGCGGATGATCTCATAGTGAATATCACCTTCGCCTGGGAGGGGGCAATCGCGATTGCATCCACCGAGGATGAACGTGCTCTTGTTTCGCATCGTTTCCCTACATTTGTTATTGATCGCTCAAAGGCGCTTCCGGAGTTCTTGCGGCAAATCGTCATCACGCCGTGGTTTGTATTCAAAATGGGGCTTGTTTCACCAGGTGGAGCGGGAAGGAATCGTGTATTGAACAAAAAGGACTTCTTGAAAATCGCGATTCCTCTTCCACACTTGGATGAGCAGGAGAAGATTGCCGGTCTACTTGGTTCTTGCGACCGTGAACTCGACCTGCTCCGACGGCAATTGAATGCCCTCAGAATGCAAAAAAAGGGCCTGATGCAAAAGCTGCTGACTGGCCAAGTGAGGGTGAAGCCATGAGCAAGCAACTTCCGTCCTTCTTGGAAGACCACATTTCTCAGATACCTGCCCTGCAACTCTTGCAAAACCTGGGCTGGAGGTACCTCACGCCGGCCGAGACCGTGAAGCTGCGTAGCGGCAAGCTTTCAAACGTGCTGCTCGAAGAGGTGCTTGTCGAGCAGCTTCGGAAGCTTAACCGAATCCAGTTCAAGGGCCACGAGTACCGCTTCAGCGAGGCGAATATCCAAAGCGCTGTTCAGTCGCTCAAGGATGTGATGTTTGACGGCCTTGTCCGCACCAACGAGAAAATCTACGATCTGCTCGTCCTGGGCAGGAGCCTGCAACAGACAATCAGCGGCGATACCAAGAGCTTCCCGATCAAGTTTATCGACTGGAATCCTACGACCTGGCTTACGAACAACGTCTTCCATGTCACTGAGGAATTTGAGGTCGAGCGGGCTGCCAGCCACGAATTGCGCCGACCGGACATCGTGCTGTTTGTCAATGGCATCCCCCTGGCCGTGATTGAGTGCAAGCGCCCTGACCTCAAAGATGCGATCAAGGAGGCGATCAGCCAGCAGCTTCGCAATCAGCGAGACGATGAAATCCCCGCGCTCTTCATCTTTTCACAATTGCTGCTTGCCCTGTCGAAAAACGAAGGGATGTACGGAACCACCGGCACGCCCGCGAAGTTCTGGGCCGTGTGGAAAGAAGAAGCCGACGCAGTTCTTGGGCAACTCGTCAACACTCCACTCACGAACACGCAAAAGGATCGGTTGTTTTGCGACCGCTTCCAATACGTCCGAACTTTCTTCGACGGGTTGGAACGCGCTCCCCGAGAAGTCACGGAGCAGGACAGAACCCTTCACAGCCTCTGCCGCCCGGAACGTCTGCTGGAGATGGCCTATCACTTCACACTCTTCGATGCCGGTGAGAAGAAGGTCGCCCGCTACCAGCAATATTTCACGGTCCGCAACGCCATCGAACGGATACGCCAACGCGACGGGGACGGCCGGCGCAAAGGCGGTGTGGTCTGGCACACGCAGGGCAGCGGTAAGTCGCTCACGATGGTGATGCTGGCCAAGGCGATCGCCCGCGAGAATCTGCCCGACTACAAGCTGATCCTTGTGACCGACCGCGTGGACCTCGACGATCAGATTTACAAGACGTTCAGCCACTGCGACATGGAGCCGCATCAGGCCCGTAGCGGTCGGGATCTGGCCGCTCAGGTCAACGGCACGAAGAGCCGAGTCGTAACCACGATCATCGACAAATTTGAATCAGCCATTTTGAAAGGCAATTTGAGGAACGACAGCGATAACATCTTCGTGCTTGTGGATGAAAGCCATCGCGGCCAATACGGTGCCATGCACGGGCGGATGCGGAAGGCACTCCCCGACGCTTGCTTCATCGGTTTCACCGGCACGCCGGTCAAGAAGAAGGAGAAGGACACGATCAACAAGTTCGGCGGCCTCATCCAGCCCACTTACTCGATTCGAAAGGCCGTCGAAGACAAGGCCGTAGTTCCGCTCCTTTACGAAGGACGAGACGTTGAGCAGCGCGTCGATCGGCAGAGCGTCGACAAGTGGTTTGACATCATCACGGTGAATTTGACCAAGGAGCAGAAGGCGGACCTGAAGAAGAAGTTCACGACAACGGACCAGTTGAACAAGGCGGAGCAGAAAGTCAAGGAAATCGCGCTCGACATCAGCGCGCACTTCCGGGACAACTGGCAGGGAACCCCGTACAAAGCCCAGCTCGTAACGCAGGACAAATCGACGGCCTTGCTCTACAAGAAGTATCTTGATGAGTTTGGCATGGTCACGTCGGAAGTCCTGATGTCGGGGCCGGACACGCGCGAGGGCAACGAGGAGGTCGAGGAAGAGAACATGCCTGCCGTCCAGCAGTTCTGGAAGCGGATGATGACCAAGCATGGCAGCGAGGAACAATACAACAAGAACATCATCAATTCCTTCAAGAGCGGTGATGCCCCGGAAATCATCATTGTCGTCGATAAGCTCCTCACCGGATTCGACGCGCCCAGAAACACCGTCCTGTACCTCACCCGGCAGCTCAAAGACCACACGCTCCTGCAAGCCATCGCCCGCGTCAACCGCCTCTATGACGGGAAAGACTTCGGGTACATCCTCGATTATCGCGGAGTGCTTCAGAACCTCAACAAGGCATTCGATGCTTATGGTGCGCTCGAAGGATACGACCAGACTGACCTGGATTTAACGCTTACCGATGTTGCCGAGGAAATAGAAAAGCTCCCCCGCCGCCACACCGATTTGCTGAATCTCTTCCAGGACATCAACAACAAGCAGGATGAGGAGCAGTACGAGAGAAAGCTGGCCGATGAGGCCCTCCGCGAGCGGTTTTTCGAGTGCCTCCGCGACTTCAGCAAATCCCTGTCGATGGCATTCTCTTCAACCCGATTCATCGAGCAAACGCCGGATGCGAAGGTCGAGCGATACCGGAAAGACCTCACCTTCTTCATGAATCTTCGTGCGGCCGTTAAACGTCGCTATGCTTTGGCGGTGGATTTCAAAGAATACGAAGCAAAGATTCAAAAGCTGATCGACACGCACGTGACCACCGGCAACGTTGAGAAAGTCACCAATCTGGTGAACATCTTCGATAAGGACGCTTTCCTCAAGGAGCTTGAGAAAGTCGAGGGCACTGCCTCGCGGGCGGACACAATCGCACACCGGACGAAGAAGACGATCGAAGAGCGAATGGACGAGGACCCTGCCTTCTATCGCAAGTTTTCTGAACTCCTGGAAGAAGCCATTCGGGCTTTTAGACAACGTCGGTTGGCAGACCGAGATTATCTGGCTCGCGTGAGCGAGATTGCCGAGAATATCCGCAACCGTGGGGATGACGGACTGCCTTCTGCGTTGCGTAATCAAGATGCAGCCAGAGCTTTTTTTGGTGTCATGTTGGAATCCCTGTCAGCCCACTCGGGCGACCATGAGTGCCGGGAGGCTTTCGCTCAGACGGCACTGCGCATCGACGAAATCATTCAAAGGGAAAGGATCGTTAACTGGACAGCTAATCTTGACGTGCAGAACCGCATGCAGATCGAGATCGAGGACGCGCTTCACGATTTCAAGAGCGACACGGGAATCGCGCTGAGTTTCGACGAGATCGACACGATCCTTGAAAAATGCCTGGAGATCGCGCGGCGGAGGTATGGCCAATGATCGAAAACGGTCAGCCCAGTGGAGGCTATCTCCTGAGCTTCGGCAGCCTTCAACTCCCCTTCCAGATCGAATACCGCAACCGACGAAGCCTTGCAATCACGGTCCATCCCGACCAGCGACTGGAAATTGTCGCTCCGAGGGGGGCCGATCTCGACCGACTCCTGAAACGTATCGAGAAGCGGCAAGCCTGGATTCTGAGCCAATGGAGATACTTTGAGCAATTCAAGCCGGCTTCCCCGCTCCCCAGCTTTGTTTCAGGCGAGACCTGTCTTTATCTTGGCCGCCAGTACCGTCTGAAAGTGCATAAAGCGTCGTCTGAGACGGTTAAGCTGGTCGGCCGGTTCCTGCACGTCTGGACGCACGACAAAGCCGATCGACACGGCACAAAGCAGCTCGTAGAAGCATGGTATCGAAGCCATGCGGAGCAGCTTTTCTTATCCCGAATTGGAGTGTGGTTTGAGAAATCGCCTTCGCTTCGGCTACCACAGTTGCCAAAAGTGACGGTTCGAAAGATGCAGAAGCGCTGGGGAAGCTGCACGAAGGCGGGTAACATTGTCCTGAATCCGGAGTTGGTGAAAACTCCGATCCACTGCATTGATTATGTCATCGTTCATGAACTCTGCCACCGACTCATCCACAATCACGGACCCGCCTACTATCGCTTATTGGCCCGATGTCTTCCGGATTGGGAAGTCCGCAAGGCACGCCTTGAGGCATGTTGTGGATAGCCGAAGCCCGCCAACCACATGGAGGCATTACGCGACTCCGACGCGCACGACTGCTGTCTGGATCGCAGATTCGTCAGATTCACATTTCACATTGCCGCACTGCTCAGGAGGACTCAATGCCCGAACAATTTAAACTACCCGACAAAAAGGCCGTTATTTTCTGGCCCGTTGGAACCGGCGATTCCACGACGCTGGTCTTGAGACCCGGTGAACTCGTGATGCAGATCGATCTGCGGCACCTGGAAAAAGCGGACGATCCCGATGAGCCGGAATGGCCAATCCTCGACCACCTGGTCAGAGTGCTTCCCAAGAGGAACGGCAAGCCATATCTGGCACTGTTCGTCCTGACCCATCCCGACAAGGATCATATCCAAGGGTTCGCAGAACTGCTGAAGAAAGTACATATCGGAGAAATCTGGCACACGCCCAGAATCTTCCGCGATCAATCCGACGAGGAGGCCCTCTGCGAGGATGCCAAAGCCTTTCGGAAGGAAGCACATCGAAGACGTGATGCCATTCTCGATAATCCAGGCAACATACGGTCCGGGGACCGGGTGCGGGTCATCGGCCATGATGACATACTCGACGAAGACGACTATAAAGACCTGCCCGACTCATGTAAATCACGGCCTGCTGAAAAAGTCCGCATGGTGGACGGCGTCCACCTGCCTAAAGAGTTTTGCGCGTTCATTCATGCGCCATTTAAGGACGACCAGGCGAAAGATAAGAACAACACCAGCCTATCGCTAAACATTGCGATCTGGGAGGGCGACAAGTATGGCCAATTCTTCTTTTTTGGCGATCGTGAGTTTCCTACGATCAAGCGCATTTTTACGACGACTGAAGAACATTCCGATAATGTTGCGTACCTCTACTGGGACGTGATCCTGTGTGCGCACCACTGCTCGAAAGCGGTCATGCACTGGAAGGAGGAAGAGGACAGCAAGGAAGTCTTCAAGCCAGAGATCATGACCTTTTTTGAAAACTACTCGCGGAACGGAGAGGGCTACATTGTATCAAGCTCTCACTCCGACTTCACTGATGGCGAGGGCGACAATCCGCCTCACAAACGGGCGCGGAATCGGTACGAAAAGATCGTGAAAGCCGGCCATTTCATTTGCGCGCATGAATATCCGGATAAGAAGAGTCCCACACCCCTCGTATTTACAATTGGTACTGCTGGCTTTGATTTCGACGATAAGAGAACAAAGACGCCCGGTCCGGCCGGACTCGGCGCAGCGGTGACGGCCGCGCGCGGCGGAACCCAGCCCCCGTCAGGCCAGGTAACTTTCGGAGCGTTGCGATGACACTGGGCCACGATCGCGCGCGTCGCGAACTTGAGCGCTTGCATCATGCCGATCCGGATGGCTTTGAGATCCTTGACGAGCCGCAAGTGGTCGACGGTCGACTGCGCGCGGAGATTAGCATTCGCATTGGACCGCTAGAGACCGCGGAGGGCGGCCTCGACTTAAGAGAACGGGAGGACTTCATCCTTTTCATACCGGCGGACTTTCCCTTTGCCTACCCCAGCATCAGGGTAAGTCACAAGCGGTTCGCAAGTTTTCCGCACGTCATTTGGGCAAAGACGATTTGCCTTTATCCGAGCGCCGTTCATTGGAATCCGGGAGACGGTTTATACGGCTTCTTTGATAGACTGAGATCGTGGTTGGGAAGAGCGGCCGTAAACAATATGGACCCGGTCGAAGGTCCGCTCGAACCCCCTCATCACGTCACCGATTCTTCGCTGCCTCCCTTTGTTATTCGCTGCAACGCGCCGGTTGCCCCTGGCCAATTCTGGCTTGGGTTAGCGGAACTAGAAAAACACGCCAACAGGATCGAGCTCGTTGCGTGGCATGATCCTTCGAAGGATTGGCCAGAGGGGCGCACCTCGGCATTAGCGATTATCCTGCCTGAGCCATTGCCAATGGAATTCCCGGAAAAAGGCCGAGAGTTCTTTCACGAGTTAATGCAACAAGGGGTAGAACGCGAGCAGATCATAAGATGGCTCGCTCTTGCGTCGCTCTTTGCCTCCGACGGGGAGCCGATTTACCTGGTATTGGGACTGCCCATGCGACGAGCGGCGGACGGATCTCCCCGACTGCACATTGCCGTGTGGACGACCGACCCAGCATGTACTAATGCTTTGTGCCTCGTGCTTGGCGAAGATACTGATACCCAGCGAATACGCACTCTTCGACAGGACGTTGCCGACGGACTTGCCTCGATCTTTGAGGACACCACTATCTCCTGGTGCCGCGTGTTTGAGGATAGAAGTGAGATTGTGGTGCGGCGCGATGCCAGGAGTCCGGTCGCCTGGTTTGCGGGCAAAAAAGTTGCAATTCTGGGATGCGGCGCGCTGGGTTCCTGGTGTGCAGAAATTGTTGCGCGCGCTGGGCCCACGTTGATTCATCTCGTTGACAACGCCCTGGTCAAGCCTGGACTGCTCGCCCGGCAGAATTATGGGCTTGAGGATATCGGGGCCAACAAGGCCGTTGCTCTTTACAGCAGGATAGCTGCCATCGCCGTCCGCACCGATGTCGTTCCATTCCCTTCCGACGCCCATGCGTTCGCTGTGGAGGATATGGATCGCTTCCGGTCGTACGACATCGTACTAGACTGTACCGCGTCGGCCATACTTCAAATGAAACTTGAGAGGGACTGGTTTCGTTTTGAACGGCGAACCCCAGTGCTGTTGGCAATGGCGATCGACGGCACCGCGCGGCACTCGCTGGCCGTAGTCGTTGCCTCAAACTCCGTGGGTGGGATCTGGGATGCCTTTCTCCATCTCAAACGCAAGCTCTGCTTTGACGAGGGTTGCCAGAGGATTGTATCCGCCTTCTACTCTATACAAGCCGTGGAAACCCTCTTTCAGCCGGAGCCGGGCTGCTCTGACCCAACCTTTACAGGGTCTACTGCGGACGCGACAATTCTCGCGGGCACCGCGCTCAATCTGGGCGTCAATCATTTGACTCGGGGCCACGCCCCGTTCGGAATCGCGTTTTCCGCTCACGAGCAGGTCGGCAGCCAACCTTTGTTTACCACCGCCACGGTACCAGAAACAGATGAGATAACAGTTGGACCATACCGAGTCCGCATCGCACGCAACGTTTATCGGGAGGTCCGCACTTGGGTTCGACATAATAACCGGGTTCGGTCTTCGGCGCATGAAACAGGAGGCCTTCTTTGGGGCCACTGGGATGATGCCGTGGGCGTCGTTTGGATCTTTGATGTCTCAGGGCCGCCACGCGACAGCAAACACGATCCAGGCCACTTTGTGTGTGGAACTCATGGCACGGTTGAGGAACATAATCGCCGCTGTGAGCGAAGCCACGGCATTTGCAGTTTCATCGGCTTCTGGCACACCCACCCCGATATGCCCGCCGATCAAAGCCTGACGGACATATCGGCCATGGCCGCGCTCGTTTCAGGCTTCCGGCACAATCAACGGCGAGCCTTGATGGTCATCTTCGGCCGTGCAGCCGGCCACCCGAGACTCGGCGTATACGCATACGAGAGCCAGTCGCGGGCAGGTACCCAGGAGTTTGTTACCGTGGGTGCCGCCCAAATCCGGTTGGAGATCGAAGTTGTATGATCGGGCTTGCACTATCCGGTGGAGGGTCACGCGCCATCGCCTTTCACCTGGGATGCCTGAGAGCGCTTCATGACGACGGACTCCTCAACCGGGTTTCGGTTCTATCCACCATTTCCGGCGGCTCGGTCATCGGTGCCTATTACGCCTACACGCCGCAGAAATCCTTTGATGAGTTTGAAACAGACGTACGACGATACCTGCGAACCGGCTTTGAGCGCAACCTGCTGCTGGAACTGCTGAAGCCGTGGAATCTCATCCCATCTGCTCTCAGCTTCACCTTGGCACAACTGGAAGAGGCACTTGCCGTCGCAGCAAAACGTCAGCCGAGAATAACGCGGCGACACTCCAGAACCGAGTTGCTCGGCAATGTGCTAAAGCGCAAGCTGTTTCCTGGCATCACGATGCTTTCTCCGCGACGCAATGACATGGATGTAGTTATCGGTGCGTGCGAGCTACGTACTGGCTCGGCGTTTAGATTCGGCAACCGCAGGTCAGGAGGGTGGCGCCATGGGGAGATGGTCGAGTCAAACGTGGACGTCGCCCTGGCCGTTACGGCATCGGCGGCGTACCCGATATTCCTGCCCGCATTGGATCGAACCTGGATCTTTCGCAAGAACGGAGAAGACCAGAAACACCGCATTAGCTTAACCGACGGTGGAGTGTATGACAATCTGGGGATTCAGGCCCTAGAGCCCGATCGCGACCCCGGGTTCAGCATCCACAAGTTTCCTTGCGAGTATCTCATCGCTTGCAATGCCGGTCAGGGCCAGGAGTTGGGCTACGAAATCCCGATGGGCTTCTTCACAAGAGTGGGCCGGTCGTTCGGCGTTGTTCACCGCAGAGTCCAAGATTCGACGATGCACCGCCTGCATCACCTGAAACAAGCGGGACTGATAAAGGGCTTTGCATTACCGTATCTCGGGCAGCAAGACGAAAAGCTCCCCTGGAAGCCCAGTTCTCTTGTTCCCCGAAAGGAAGTGATGGCATACCCGACCAACTTTGCGTCTATGCCGGAAGAATGGATCAACAGGCTTTCCGACCGGGGTGAGCAACTAACGAGGTTCCTCGTATCCTATTATCTCCGAGACCTTCTCTAGTGCGGCGGTCCGCGATAACTGTTACGCGACACGGCGAACGTTCCTGCTGGTGCCCGCGTCCCCACGGGATTTCGGCTCGCCAGCGCGCTGCCCCGGCCCCCGCGCCAGACCCGACAGGGACCGCCGACTGCCTCGCTGCGCGAACTGCGATTGTTGCCTTTGACCGCACGCGTCACCTTGGCCCGCGATTATCGCAGAGCCATGATGGTCCGCGGAACGCGAGTACGAGGGTACAGAATCCGGTACAGAATCGCTGGTAAGGGATGGAAAATACGGTAAAATTTGGGCACTGTCGCAAGCGAGAGGGGAGCGAGCAAAGTTCCCGAAAGCCTTGCCGAATCAGGACTTCGTCGTTTTGCATCCGACGGTTCGCCACCGGCCTCCGGAGCCGAAGATCCGCGTTCGAGTCGCGGCGGGGATAATTCTCATCGTGCCAAGCACTTGCGCCGCGTAGAGCGTCGGCCCCAGTGGCCGACGCTCTCACGGCAACCCTGTTGTGCCGGCTCGAAGAGCTCCACAGGATTCCCACCGCTGCAACCGCTCGTTGTTGGCGGCGTCTTTCGCGTGGTCGGTCCCGGCTGTTGCAATCAGGGTGGCTTCGGTTTTTGGCAGTCCACCTTGCCGAAGAAGCGGCTTGGCTAGTCCGGACGGCTTCCCGACGGCCATTATTCGCCGTCGACTGAGTGTCACCGCAACAGCGGTCGTCTTTGAGTTCCCACGATGCCAACGATTCGTTTCGCCGGCGTCAGGCTTTCGCCGACGATCAGTCGAAATGAACCGAGTCGACTAGGAAGTTGCCGTTGTTGCCGAGAGGCATGTAGGGCAGCCAGCAACCGCCATTGACGTTCGGCGTCCGGGCATTGCGTCCGGGATACCAGGCAAACCCCATCGAGATGTTGTACGTATCTCTCGACGCGCCGATCGGACCTGCCGCCGTGTTCGGTGCCATGTACATCGCATTGGCGTAAAGGGCCAGTTGCTCGTTGAGCGGTAGTTGTGCCGTTGCACCAATGATAGCCGAGCCGGCTAGCCTGTTGCCCACAAACGTTTTCGAGAGAGGCATACCAATACGCAGCCAGGTATCGCCGCCGAATGCGTACTTGTGGTGCCAGAACGCGTTGATCTGGCTGATAGCCTGAAACTGATTGGTGTTGTCGGGACGAGCGCCAAAATAGCTCTTATCGCGGACCGTTGCCCATAGGCCGAGCGAGTTGCGGTCGCTCATGGCCCATTCGAGCTGCCCACGCCACTGGCCGAGCGTTGGCGACAACGCGAACTGCGAATAGTTATTATTGATCATCCAGTCGTGAACTAAGCCAAAGCTCATACGCTGGCCGTTCCGTGCGCGGCGAAAGAAACCAGTCGTCACGAAGATTTGTTGCTGAGCGCCGGCGAGCTGCGTGGCAGGAGGCGGCCGCCCGCTGAAATCGTAGATGCCGTAGCTGGCTCCTAACTGCCAGCCGATGCCCCACGGTTCATAGACCGGCATCGCGGCATTGGCTCCAGTGACCTCGCCGAAGTTGCTGGGGCCGATTCCTTCCGGCGGCCCGCGAAAGCTGTCAAAGCCCTGGAATGCTTCGAAGCCGAATCGAGGGCAGTCTTGACAGCCCGGTGCATCGACGCAAGCGCCGCGGCAGGCATCGCAGGAAGCGTCCTCGCACTGTGTGCATACGAAGTTCTGCTGCGGGACCGCGCCATCGGACTGAGAAGCCGTTTGAGCGGTGTAAGACAATTGAGTAACGTTGGCATCTGGATCGAACCGGGCGTCGTTATTCGTTGGATAAGCCGGCGGCGCACCGGTGGCTGGAACGATTCCGCGTGGCAGCGTCAATCCGGCAGAAGGGCTGGATGATCCACCGGCAAGAGCCCCATTTCTGTAAGCGTCCTGCGATTGATCAAACGGGCGGATCGCCGCGGACGCCTGTCCGTAGGCGGCGGTATCGGCCATGTTTGCCGGGCCTTGTGCAAGGACGCCTGATCCGGGGAAAAGCGACAGAGTTGCAAGCAATGCCAAGCCAATTTGGCGCAGGACGTGACGGCTCACGTTCGCATCCTCCGCGAAGACGAGAATGGAAAAACGACGGAACGCCCCAGAGATGTGCTTATAGGGAGGGGCCGGATTGTCCTAAAGACGACATTTTTTCGCAAGAGAAGTTGGCGCCGGCGACAAAACCTCCTACATCACCCACCTTCCGAATCGCGATTACATCTCGGATGCCGGTAAGAAAGAGCCGCGTCGATGAAGCGGGCTTTTTCACGTGCCCGGCTAAAGAGGCACGCCCTGCGGGAATATGCGCCGCTAGCCGCGTCATAAATGCGAGAATCCCGGGTGCGGCGGGCCGCCGGCGGCGGCGAAAGCCAGCCGGACACAATTCGCTGGCACCAAGCCGTGGCGCTTCGCCAATGTGATTGCGGTAGGGTGACCGGGAAACCTCAATTTTTGGTGCGTTGTCGTGACGCCGCGATCGGATTTGCCGTGACTCGCAAAGCCAACAGCGTGCAGCGAAAAGTACGAATCTGGGCTTTCAACGCATTAAAGATCCACCCTTTGCAGATACCAATCGTCGCCGTTGATGGAAAGGCAGTTCGGCTCTTGCTCCTTCCCAGTTTGGCCTCCGACAGGAACTAGTCCGATACTCCGATTTTTATTAGCTTATTGTCGTTGCCGATTCTCGACGTAGGCGCCCGCCAGCGCTTGCGGACAGGCGGCAACGGCCGCGCCCGGCGTGTGGCGTGATACTGCCGGCGCGGTTTCAAAGTGGAAAACCAAATCACGAGCAAAGTTGGCTTATCTTGCTACCGTTGAGTGAATTCAAAAGCTAAGGGCCCGGCTGAAGCGACGGAGGAGCAACTAGGTGACACGCGAAGCCGAGTCTTCTGCTACGGCGCCGTCGCATCCGCTACGATGGCTCCCTGAATTCTGGACGATGGGGCGTCAGCGCGTGCGGGCGCAAGCCCGCGTGATGGCGCTCTCGCTCTTGGTCGGGGTGATCGCCGGCGGGGGAGCCATCGTCTTTTTCGTTGCTTGCCAGCTCGTTTCGCACGTCGCGCTCGACCGCGTGGCCGGCTACCGGCCCGCTTCACCGGGAGGTGAGCCGCCGCTGGTACATGACACTGACCAGACGTTCCGACCTTGGCTTCTCTTGCTCATGCCGACCGTCGGCGGCTTGCTGAGCGGCTGGATTGTGTACAGCCTGGCGCCGGAAGCAGAAGGACACGGCACCGACGCAGCCATCGAGGCGTACCACTACCATCAGGGGCTGATCCGACCGCGCGTGCCACTGGTCAAGATCGTGGCTAGCGCCATCACGCTCGGCAGCGGCGGTTCAGGAGGACGCGAAGGGCCGATCGCTCAAATCGGCGCTGGCTTCGGTTCGTACCTGGGGGGTGTGCTCCGGCTGCGCGCCGCCGACCGTCGGGTTCTGATGGCGGCCGGCATGGGTGCGGGCGTTGCAGCCATTTTCCGCGCTCCGCTGGCCGGAGCACTGTTCGCCGCCGAAGTCTTGTACCGCTCTCCCGATTTTGAATCGGAAGTCATCATTCCGGCGGGACTGGCCAGTGTGGCCGCTTATTCCACCTTCGGCATAGCCTTCGGT